>QMPN01000230.1 GCA_003648575.1 Bacteroidota bacterium | reverse complement strand
TTGTCGCGCCCCTACAGGGTGCTAATATTATAATAACAATCCCCTGCTATCGACATCGGGCCCTTACAGGGCCAGCATAAAAATTGCACGATTGAGGAGATTGAGCGATTGCACGATATTCGAAGGTTGCAAATGGCATATGGTACATGCAAAATGGTACATGAAAATGGTACACGGTACATGAAAAATGTAAAATGGACAATGAATCCGGTCCCATAGGGACCAGATGTCGATAGAAAATTATAATTAGGTTGATTTTCAGCACCCTGTAGGGGTGCAACAATATCATTAAATAAAAAAATAAAATATATTACATGGGGAATATCAAATGTCGAATGGACAATAAATCCGGTACCATCCGGGACGGCAATAAAATTGCACGATTGAGGAGATTGCACGATTGCACGATATTCGAAGGTGGCAAATGGTACATGGTACATGAAAAATGGTACGGGGTGCAGGGTACAGGGGACGGGGGACGGGGGACATGCAAAATGGTACAGGGTACATGTAGAATACCGAATGCCTGCCGGCAGGCAGGGACAATGAACAATGAATCCTTTACCCGGCACCAATCTTCTTCAACGCCTCCAGCCGTTTCAGCAATGGCGGATGGGAATAATAGAAGAATACATAAACAGGATGTGGGCGCAGGTTGCTCAGGTTATTAACAGATAGCTTCTTTAGTGCCTCGGCCAGGGCTTCGGAATTGTAATTCACTCCTGCATAGCGGTCGGCAGCATATTCATTCTTTCGCGACAGCGTATTGCCCAGCATTCCAAGGATCAACGAGAGGGGAGAATATAATAATCCAAACGCGATCAAGCTCATATGAAAGCTGGGATGCTCTGCCCCTAAGGCCTCCGACAGAACCGGCTTGTCAATGAACAATGACAGAATAAACAACATCAGCCCGGTCTGAAGAATCGAAATTATCACACCTGCAATCGTGTGTTTCTTCTTATAATGGCCGATCTCATGCGCCAGGACGGCAACCAGCTCCTCCGTGCTGTGTTCATCGATAAGTGTATCATAAAGCACCACCCTCTTTTTGGCGCCCAGGCCGGTAAAATATGCATTTGCCTTGCTGCTCCTTTTGGAACCATCGATCACATAAATATTCTTTAGCTTGAAACCTACCCTGACAGAGAAGCCTTCGATGGCATCCCTGAGCGGCCCTTCGTCGAGGGGCGTTTGCTTGTTGAACAGGGGAACTATCAGGTTGGAATAAAACATGAACATAAAAAGTGTAAAGGCTGTGATCACACCCCAGGCAATCAGCCAGAACCAGGGGCCTGTCATCATAAAGATCCAGACTATTAACGAGAGCAGCCCACCCCCGATCAGGGCAGACAGGAGTAAACCCTTTACCTTATCCATGATGTATGTCCTGGCGGTGGTCCTGTTAAAGCCAAACTTTTCCTCGATCACAAAAGTTCCATAGATGGAAAATGGCAATCCGATCAAATCAGACGCAAGGGCCAGGATGCCGAAAAACATCAGCGACATAAGAATAGGATTCGTGGTGACCGACCATACCGAACTATCCAAAAATGCAAAGCCTCCCAGCAGGAGCATCAGCATCATTGCAACAAATGACACTGTATCAGAGTATATTGAAAACCGGGTATTTGTACGTGTATAGTCTTGTGACTTCCTGTATTTCCCGGCATCATAGATGCCCTGCAGCTCAACAGGAAGGTCGTAGCTCCAGAGCCTGCTGTTAAGGTAATCAAGAAGGCGCTCGAGAATATAATCGAACACCAGGATCGCAATAATAATATAGAAGATAAATTCTGCCATTAGTAACTCCCGCTCCATTTTCTTATGAACCATTCAAGACCGAGCAGTACCAGTATTATGACCAGCACCCACCAGATATCAATGAATTCGATGTATTTCTTTTCTGCATGTATAAGTGGCTTAACATCCCCCCTTTGATCCAGCAATCCGGGAATGCTGTCCATCTGTGCAACATTGAGCATCCGGCCATCTTTCATATCAGACAGCTCTGCCAGAAGATCATGTGCCGCCCGTAAAGATATCTTTTCCGTTACAACCGGAGTAATGACAAAACCACCATTATCTATGAATACCGTCTCCTCGATACGTGTAACAGCTTTATAGGTATAAATACCTACACCCAATCCACCGGCATTAAGGGTATAGGCTTCGCCGGTCCTGCTGAAAATATATTCGTAGGTATTTCCATCCCCGTCTTTGATCTCCATATTAACATCGGGCACATTGAAAGGTTCAAAGCTTTCATTGTATAACTCCGCATCGATGGTAACGGGTGTATTTTCAGGAAATCGCTGAAGTGCACCGACACGGAATTGCCGTTTATCGTCATTCACAGCAAGGAACTGAATACTCTTGTTAATGATATCGTTGAAGGCCTGATGATCACCGGTGATCAGCCAGCTTTTCATCCGCCATTTCCATATCCCCGTGCCTGCGATCACACCGCTTTTTATGCTTCTGCCGCTTTGCAGTACCCACAAAGGATCGCTGCTCCCGATATCGCCAATTTTCTGATAAAACAACACTCTGGCCGAATTGGCAACATTATATCTGGCAAAAGGTGTATTCAGAGGAGGCAAAAATGGCATAAGGCCGGCAAGCTCATCACTAACATTAAAGGTGATGAATGCTTTATTCAATGTGGCCTGCACCTCATTCATTCCTCTATTGTTATAGGGATGAACCTGTATGCCTGAGTTAAGCCGGTTAAAAGAGATGAAACTTGTTTGTTCACCCAGAATAAAAAGAAGCGGTACTTCCGCCCTTTTAAGCCTGTTCATCAATCCCGGCGAAACCGGTGAGACAGAAGGCAGCTGATGCAGGATCACCAGGCTGTAGCCATCCAACGGGCCCGCGAACTCATCGATCAGCATGTCATCCACCTCATAATTGATATTGCTGCTAACGGCTTCCTTGAGTGCACTGATGTCGGGATGGGGTGAATTAGCAAGGATCAATATCTTCTGTTTTGATTCAAGTACTTCCACAAAGAGGTCATAGCGGTTATTTTCCAGTGTCACCTCATCTTTGTTCGATCTTATCCTTAATACGTAATGATGTGTGCCGGCTTCATTGGCAGCCATGTTCAGCCTGAGCGTTCTTGAGAAATTATCACCTTCTACCAGGATCTGCCGTTTTTCAATATTTTTTCCACCTTCGGAAAGGCTCAGGCTGACAGTTGCACCGGGCATTTTCTGAGCATTAAGAATGATCTCGACAGGAAAATCGTTGCCCTGAAATGCAATCCTGTTATATAATACACGCTTTAAAAAGGCATCTCTTCTTACGGAGGTATCACCCAGTGCAAGGGTATATACCGGACAGGATACACCGGACGCCTGATATAGCGGGTTGAAGCCCTTATTAAAGATTCCGTCGGTAGCAATTATCATTGCCCCGAGGTTCCTGTTCACAAACCTGATATCCATCATTTCGAATAATGAGGAGATGTCGGTCTCACGCTTATCGAAACCCAGCGTATCAAAATATGCTGTAGTCAATGGTATTACCTCATCACCGAAGGTAAACAGCCTGACTTCATAGTCCTCGCTCAGCCTTTCAATAAGATGATTAAGCGAAGTTAGATATTCATTTCTGTAGTAGGAAGAGTCATCATTGAGCACCACCGACATGCTGTTATCCTGCGCAACAACGATGATGGGTTTTTCCACTGTACGGCTGCTCAGCCTGAGTAATGGTGAGAGCAACAGAAAGGCGATCAATGTTACAAGGACAAACCTGCTGACTCCCAAAAGCCTTTTCACCCATACAGGAAATTCATTCTTGTTTTCACGAAAATATAACACCATGGAAGCCACAATACCGGCCAGGATACAAAGTAATATGTACCAGGAAGGAAAGCCGGTGATGATGTTAAAATCCAATAATCTGTATGTTTTTCAGGATAAAATAATAACCAGGGAATAGCTCCAATAGTATCGGGATTGAATAATATATGCCTTAAACGGATCAGGCACTATAGTTCATACCTCCACATACACTGATAACCTGGCCTGTGACATAGGCTGAGAGGTCGCTTGCCAGAAACACGCAAACATCTGCAACATCTTCAGGAGTACCGCCCCTGCGCAAAGGTATCTCCTTGATCCAATCATCCCTTACATCATCATCCAATGATGCTGTCATCTCAGTTTCAATAAATCCGGGAGCAATTGCATTGCAACGTATGTTTCTTGAGCCCAACTCTTTGGAAAGGGATTTAGTGAATCCTAAGATCCCCGCCTTTGATGCAGAGTAGTTTGATTGTCCTGCATTTCCGCTAACACCAACAACTGAACTCATATTTATGATCGACCCGCTTCTTTGCTTCAGCATTGACCGGTGAATAGCTTTAGTGAGGTTAAATACAGATTTCAGATTCACTGCCATAATGATATCCCAGTCTTCCTCCTCCATACGCATAAGCAATCCGTCACGGGTAATACCGGCGTTGTTGACCAGGATGTCGATGTTACCAAATTCGGACAGAACATCCGCAACAAGTTGTTCGCTTTGTTGTAAAGAGGAAGCATCTGAGGCAAATCCTTTCCCTTGTACACCAAGTGCAGCAAGTTCTTTTTCCAGGGCTTCCATATTTTCATCCCTGACCAGGTCAGAAAATACAACATCGGCACCGTGTGTAGCAAACCTCAGGGCAATTGCTTTGCCTATGCCTCTCGATGCTCCTGTGATCAGTGCAGTCTTTCCTTCGAGTAATTTCATAGATATTATTTTTTAACTAATATTTTCAAAGATAACAAAAGCATGTCACTTGCTATTGTGACATTGGCATTTTTCATAAAAGAGCCGGCTATTATATCCACCTTACCAGGCCTGTATCCAGTTTATATGGTATCTGTGGGTTTGCCGGATGCATCCTGATCCCATAATCAAGGGCACCGGCATGTTCAATACCAAATTCACAACTGAAAGTTGCTGTTTCCCCCGATGAGCTTCCCAGTTTCAGTGGTTTTGAAAAAAGTACATCTTTCATCCTACCATTTTGTTTTTGGCCAAACACCACCTCCATGCCAATATCTTCAGGCAATAGTGATCCGCAA
>QMPN01000229.1 GCA_003648575.1 Bacteroidota bacterium | reverse complement strand
TCTGCGTAAGACGGATCGGGAAAGCTCAACTCCTTATTTAACCTGAATATCGGCATGATCATTTAAGCCTGTCAAGGCAGGCTATAATACTTTGAATTGTTTCTTCAGCCTGTTCCTGTGTTATGGTCAGGGGAGGGGCAATGCGAAAAGCCGATGGCCGGAAAAGGAAGCGGTCGCTGATAAGCCCTTCCTCCAGGAATATGTCGATGAGCTCATTAGTGATGGCCTCATTCTCCAGCTCAACCCCCATCATAAGTCCTTTATAACGGATCTCTTTTATTTTGGAATGATCCCTGAGCCCCGTGTAGAACAGTTCACCTGTCTTAACAGCTGCATCTGTGAGCTTTTCGTCAAGGATCACCTCAAGGTTTGCCAATGCGGCTGCGCAGGATACAGGATGCCCCCCGAATGTTGTGATGTGGCCCAACTCAGGCATGAAGGTGAGCTTATCTATGATCTCACGTGAACTGATAAACGCACCTATCGGCATGCCGCCGCCCATTCCTTTTGCCAGGCATAAAATATCGGGCACTATACCATAATGCTCAAAGCTGAAAAGGCTGCCTGTCCTGCCAAAGCCCATCTGGACATCATCAATTATCAGCAGGGCGCCGGTTTTATTGCAGCGCTCCCTTACTTTTCTGAGATATTCTTTTTCCGGAAGGATAATACCGGCTTCTGCCTGTATGCATTCGATAACTACACAGGCAGTATTCCCGCTGATCCTGTCAAGCATATCTGCATCATTGAAATCGAGGAAGCCGACACCGGGTATAAGTGGCCTGAAGGCCTGCTTCAGCCTTTCATTGCCGAGAATACTCAGGGCACCGGCTGTTCCGCCATGGTAAGCATTCCTGAATGCAACGACGCCCGGCCTGCCTGTATGTCTTTTAGCAAGTTTTAATGCCCCTTCGATGGCTTCGCTGCCGGAATTTACAAAGTAAACTACATCGAGGTTTTCGGGCAGCAGGCTGCTGAGCTTCTGTGCCAGCTTTACCTGTGGCGATTGTATGTATTCACCATACACCATCAGGTGCATGTATTTATCGAGCTGCCCCTGAATAGCATGCAGTACCCTGGGATGCCGGTGGCCAACATTGCTCACGGCTACACCGGATACCAGGTCAGTGTATCGCTTGCCATCTTTATCAAAGAAATAAATACCTTCTGCCCGTTCTACTTCTATGGCCAGCGGCCGGCGGGAGGGGAGTCCCATATGCCGGAAAAACAGTTCTCTTAATGTAGACATCGATGTGGGTTTTGCTGAAACAAATATATAAAAGATGTTAGTTATTTTGTTCATAAAATTATGTATGCACTAATTAAAATTGCATTATACTTGCAGATATGCATATGAATTTCAAGGATAAAGCAGTGGTGATCACAGGAGCATCCTCCGGCATAGGGAAGGCCCTTGCAATGGAGTTTGCCGGCATGGGGGCGAAGATAGTGATGGCTGCACGCAATGAAGAACGGTTGAATGAGGCAATGAGCGAGGTCAGAGGGCTTGGTGCTGAAGTTATTGGCCTGCCTACAGATGTTGCTAATGAGGAAAACTGCAAAAATCTTATTGAAAAGGCTGTCAGCACTTTTGGCCGGATCGACATTATGATAAATAATGCGGGCATATCCATGAGGGCCATCTTTGAAGATACCGAGCTGGATGTTATCAGGCAGCTCATGGATGTTAACTTCTGGGGTACTGTCTATTGTACAAAATATGCACTTCCACACCTGCTCAAAAGCAAGGGCAGCCTGGTTGGAATTTCATCCATTGCGGGATATAAGGGCTTGCCGGGCCGAACAGGCTATTCATCGTCCAAGTTTGCCATGCACGGTTTCCTGGAAACGCTGCGCATAGAGAATATGAAAAAAGGATTGCATGTGCTCATAGCATGCCCCGGATTTACAGCATCCAATATCCGCAACACTGCCCTGAATGAAAAAGGGGAGGTGCAGGGCGAATCACCGCGTGATGAAGGAAAGATGATGAGTGCCGAAGAAGTGGCCCGGCATATTGCCAGAGCCATCACGAAGCGGAAAGACCGCCTTACGCTGACATTTCAGGGTAAGCTGACGGTATTTCTTAATAAGTTCTTTCCAAAGTTTATGGATAAACAAGTATATAAGCATATGGCCAAAGAGCCTGACTCACCTTTTAAATAATTATTATAAATGAAAAAGCTAATTCCGGAGATCAAGCCCAAAGACGGCTTCGGGGAATTGAAATTTGGTGTAACCGTGAAGCAGGTGATCACAACACTGGGAGAACCTGAAGAGATCGAAAGCATCGAGGATGACGATGAATTCAATACTACCATACTTAATTATTGGGAAACAGGTGTTTCAGTATTTTTTGAGGGCATTGAAAAATCGGTACTTTCATGTTTTGAGACCGATATCCCGGAATCTACTTTGTTCGGACAAAAAGTTTTTGACCTGAATGAAAAGGAAATCCTTGCCCTGATGGAAAAAGAGGGTTTTGAAATTGCTGAGACGGAAGAGGACAAAAGCGGGGAACGCCGCATCTCATACGATGATGCCCTTATCGACTTTTTCTTTCATGAAGGAGGGCTCGTGGCCGTGAATTGGGGAGTGCTGGTTAACGATCAGGGGGAGATTGAGGAGTTTTAGTCATTGTCCATTCGGCATTCTACATGTTCAATTTAGTTCTTCACTAAAAATTAATCATTAATAATTATTCACTCCTGCTTACGCTCTCGGGTGGTAAAGCTGAATCGTGCTCTTCAAGTACTCCCTGTCCAGGTGTGTATATATTTCTGTGGTGATTATCGACTCATGGCCAAGCATTTCCTGCACTGCGCGCAGGTCGGCGCCGCCTTCGACGAGGTGTGTGGCAAAAGAATGCCTGAAGGTGTGAGGGCTGATGCTTTTCCTGATGCCGGCTTTTTCTCCCAGGCCTTTAACGATCAGAAGGATCATGGTGCGGCTGAGCCTGCCCCCTCTGCGATTCAGGAACAGGATATCTTCATCATATTTCTTTGGCTGAACATGCGTTCTCGAGTTGTCGAGATAAAGGTTGATATGCCTGATGGCCGTATTACCAATTGGTACAAAGCGTTCCTTATTTCCTTTACCAATGACTTTCACGAACATTTCGCGGAAAAAGATATCCGTGATCTTAAGGTTGGTCAGCTCGGAAACCCGGAGTCCGCACCCATACAATGTTTCAATGATGGCTTTATTACGTTCCCCTTCCGCTCTGCTCATGTCAATGGCTTCGATGATCCTCTCAATTTCAGCTATTGAAAGGGTGTCAGGAAGCTTCCTTCCGGGCCTGGGCCCTTCGAGCAGGCTGGCCGGGTCATTCTTTACGAGGCCCTCGAGCGACAGGTATTTAAAAAATGCCTTCAGCCCTGAGATGATACGTGCCTGTGTGCGTGCACTCAACCCGAGTTTGTTTATTTCCTTTATGAAAAGCTGCAGGTCGTCGATAGTTATGTCTGCAGGTGATGATCTGTTCAGGTTTGTTGATTCGAAAGCCGAGAACTTGCCCACATCATTAAGATATGCTTCTATCGAATTGGCTGAAAGGGATTTTTCAAGCCGGAGGTAGGCTGTGAAACCTTTTATGTAGGATGACCAGTTCACGAAGCGAAGTTAAGATTATTTGAGGGCAAGGACAAAGGGGATGGCACCGAAGGCAAGCCAGCCACAGATCTCGTAGGTAAGCCGGAGTCCAACGGCATCAGCTACCGCACCGATGCCAAGGACCAGCACGGCACTCACGAAAAAGCTGATAAGCATAAAGATGCTGTTAAAGAAGGCCGGGCGGTCGTTAGCCCTGTCTTGTATCATGGCAAGGAGGACAGGGGTGCTTCCAAAGAGTGAGAGGCCCATAAGTACCAGGATCGGAAAAGACCATGCACTGTCAAGGTGGACAAAGAGAAGCATCAGGATAGGTGAGGATATCGCAATGATAAGCAAGGTATTCTTTTGGCCGATCCTGTCGGAGATGGTGCCCGAAAGAAGGGCTCCTCCGGCTCCTGCAAGTTCGAGGACTGCCAGGGCACTGCCACCTATCCAGAGGCTGGTGCCCAGGTCAATATTCATGTAGGTGGGCAGAAAAGTAGTGAGGGCCGCTTTGGTGATGGCCCTGAAAAAGGTGATCCCGGTTATGATCAGAAAGAATGGGGCTAATGTGTGCAGGCTTTTCCATACGCCGGCATCCTTATTTCTTTGTTGAAAATCATCTGAGACACGTACATGCCTGAACTTGAGGAACAGGATAAAAGTAGCCAGCAGGCCGAAAGGAATAAGCTTCCAGGTGCCTTCCAATCCCCACACTGTAACCGCACCTACAATGATCAAGGGCCCGAGTGTTCGTGCCATCTCCCCGCCAAACATATAAAAACTCATGCCCTTGCCGACTTTGTCTCCCGATAGTTTTTTTATCATGACCGGCGAGGGGACATGAAAGAGCATAGAACTGAAGCCCGTTACAAACAGTAAAATACCCAGCACAACAACATTCGGTGCAAGCCCCAGCAAGCTCATAGCTACAGCCGTGATGGCAGGTGTGATGATGACAAGGTAACGCAGTGCAATGCGATCAGCCATTAAACCAACGAAAGGGTTCAGCAATGATGGCAGTCGCTGTACGAGCGACAACAAACCGACCGTGGTATAATTAAGGCTGAACTTTTCGATCAGCAGAGGTAAAATAGGGGCTAAGAAAGAAGAATATATATCGTGCACCAGGTGAGCCAGCGAGACCAGCACCACATTGCCCGTTTGAAATCCGGAAGACGGCTTTTGATTGGAAACGGGTTTTTGCATGCGGCAAATGTAGAGAATAGATTAATGCATATAGTATTTTAAGTACTTGGAGTACTTGGAGTACTTAGAGTACTTAGAGTACTTGGAGTACTTGGAGTTTGAAGTTCGGAGTTATCCAGTATCCAGTAACAGGTGCCTAAAGTGAGCTAAAGTTTGGAGTTATCGGGGATCTAGCATCCAGCATCCAGTAACAGGTGCCTAAAGTGAGCTAAAGTTTGGAGTTATCGGGGATCTAGTATCCAGCATCCAGTAACAGGTGCCTAAAGTGAGCTAAAGTTTGGAGT
>QMPN01000228.1 GCA_003648575.1 Bacteroidota bacterium | reverse complement strand
CAGCAATATATTTAGCTAATTTAGCGTAGGCTTTATCCCGTTGAAGGATATTGTGGAAAGCCTGGCCGGATTCTTCTGTCAGAGCAACGGCCTGATTCCAATGATCCATGGTTAGATAAATAGAGCTATCTACGAAAGCGTAGGCTGCAGCAAGCTTTACGCATTTAAAATGTCGATGAGCCATTTCAGCCTGTTTAGATTCTTGATAATCAGAGAATTCTGAGGCACGTTCCTGACACCGTTGACGATAACCTAAGAATGCTAATTGGACATCCTCTACCATCTCCATACATGTGTTGAATTGTGTAGGTGAAGCGAGTAAAGCAAATCGATTAGATAACTTGACCAGGTAGTCCACATCAGAATTGTCGTTCAGTGCTACTAACAATTCTTCTGGGGTCAGTTTTTCAGGAGATATCCTTACCTGGGAAAATCCAAAGAAACATCTACGACCATATCCAGATACCAACATGGAATCTAGCTCAGCTTCAACCTTACCGCTGTCTAAGAGTTTAGCCGGCGTACCAAAGAACAAGGCATTAGTAGGTGTTGGATCCATCAGGTCCTCACTACGTTGATTGTCTTTGGTATTTTTAACCAGCTTAGCTTTAATTTGACCTACATCAAATAATTCTAAGAATGAACTTAAAGCTTCTGTATTGCTTAGCATGTTGGAGCCAATCTCATCAATCTCAAGATTCATGGAACCAGCACCAGCCATCTGCAGAAGAGTGCGCATCTGTTTGATAGCGGGGGTAGTAGCAGAATCAAAACTGAACAGTAATTTACCGCATGTTTGAAATTCTGCTTCAGCAAGAGCTAATTCACCATCAGGGTCTGACTTGTTTGTGAGAGCTCTTCGTGCAGCAATTGTAGCTAAAGTATTATCAGCAATATTAGGAAAGGTTTTGTTTAGGAATTCATGTCGAAAACCATTAATAACCTTAGTTTCTAGTACTCGGATTGAATGTCCTTTACCTGATCCTGAATTGGCCAGGTTAATTGCATACATGTTCACAGGAATATGTTCATCCCCAGGTAACATGATATGGGTACGCATCATAGAAGCTATTTTACAGAAGAAATAAGCGACCACTAACCTGAAGAACATTGGATCGTCATTCTGTGTTTTCTTCTGCATTATTTCTACCAGGCGTTCCTGGATAGGATTGAAAGGGGTATTGGTCATGGCATATCCTTATATGGAACAAATACAGCAGACTGTCCATTTAAGTCACTTTCTATACTACGATGTATGTATATCCAGCCACCTAAAACAGCCATTATTTCTGTATATTCTGATTCATTTGCTGGTTCATAATATTGAGAATGAAGAGGCATCTCCAGGAGCATTTCTTTAGTTACATCGGCTATCGTAGATACAGATGTTATGAAAGCTTTCATAGTAATCCTGCAGCGCGGAAAGCATCAGCCTGTAAACAAATAGAGCTGGCATCACAGTATGTACAGAACTTAGGAGTACTGGGACGGTGAACAACAGTACCGGTGTTACCTATGTCAGCATTAGCCTGATTGGCTTCAGCGAGGCTGTCGTATAATTTTGTGGCTTTCTTGTTAGTAGCTTTACGGTAGAAGGCATATTTAGTAGGCATCTGCCACAACTCATCTGGAGTACAGTCTGGTATATCAGTTTGTGGTGCTCCTGTAAGGGCATCGATAAGATCCAGACGAGCATGTACAAAATCATCAGTTATCTGGATAGGTAGTAATTCAAGCTCTTTAGCTAAAATACGACTCGGGGGATAGTCCCTATTGGCTTGAGCCTGAAGAGGTGCCCAATCAGTGAATGCATAATCAACGGACATGAAGTTATCAGTAATAATGTCAGGATTTAACCACCTGTAGATACTACCCTGCATCATGTACTTGTGGTTATTACCGCCATGGATCCAGTTGTATGTTTTGGTAGTTTTAACATCACGTACACGTCCTTCAATTACAAAATCAAATTTACCAGAGACAGTATATTTACCCACCTGTTTAGCAGTACGTTGCTCAATGTAAATATCAATTGGCATTTTTTCAGGGATGTGACCTTGTACATCAGGGCGTGGAGGGTTGATACGAATACGATCAATCATTTGATCTGGATAACCTAAAGCAGTAAGAGCTTCTACATGATTTTCAGTCCATGCTCTTTCAACATCTGTATGTACCGCAGTACCTAATCTGGCTGGTGCTAGATCTGCGATTTCCACAGTCTCTGTAGGAAGTGTGTTGTTCTTAAGTTCACGGGAGAGAAGTAGGCTTTTAATTGGTTTGAGGAGGTCAGTGGCTGAATACACCATGGGATCATACTTAAGATCATAACCATAGTCTGCAGCGAGCCATACGGCCATTGTTAATGGGATATTACTAGTATTTTTATACATTTAGTTCTCCAGTACGTCATCTATTATGATCAAGTTCGGTATACCAGCCGGAGGCTGGCCTGTGAAAGTAAGAGGCTCATAGAATGCATCTTCTTGAAGCCATTGAGCCTTATGTTTTGAGAGAGGCATTGAGTCTTCATCCCAGGGTGAATTAATATAGTGTGAAAACACCGTTTTATCCCTGTTAAAGGTAAGTCGAAATTCAGGTGAATCAGGCTTCAACAATTTCAACATTTTGAGACTAGGAAAGTCATCAAGAAACATCTGTATATCCCAGCTACAGGGCGTACAGTAATCTGTAATTCTACGTCCTGGAACCAGTTTATCTTTTATAAATTTAGGTATATTTGAGGTATGTCCACCACCACCAGTGCCGGTATGAATACCAATCTTCTTCAGAGGAGTAATAGGTGAATCGCTGATACCTCTACGTCCCACAGGTTTAGATAGACCTATCCAGAGATATCCCAACCAACCAGGGTAGGATTTGGGTATATCTTTTGTTTGGCCGCCCCAATTAGTGGGGTAACCTCTAGGGGCATGGTGGGTGTTAGAAATACTATCACTATACATTACTTTAAGGCAGTAATAGACGACCTGTATTTCCTGCTTTTTAAGGTAGTGTTCGATGTAAGCGACAGCACAGTGGGTAACGTCACCAATTGACATTGGCGGCTCGAATAGCTCGAGTAGCGTATTCCTGGGTTCCATTTTTTAATATCCATAGGTATTACTTATCGAGTCGCAGTTTAGACACTGCTTTCTTAATTGTGTGCTGGTCAGCTTTATTAGGAATTTTTACTGACTCTGCCCACGACGGGTGAAACACTTCTAATGTAGCTTCCAGACCCACGGTAGGGTGCTGGATCTCAGGTAGCATATTCCATTCCATGCACTCAATCAAATTGTTATTTACCCACTGCAGACACTCAACATTATCTGTAACGATAAAATACAAACTATCATGGATTTGCATAATCGGTAGTACACAGTAGCGCCACTTAGATGCCCATACCCGTTCCATAAATCCATTGCCGGCACGAGTGTTCAGAAGACCATAGGACTGTCCGAAGGCATTACCTACTGTCTTGATCTCTTTCTGTGCCTGATAGGGCAGCGTACGACGGCTTTTAAGCACGGTTTTAGGTAGAATAGGGGTACGTAGTCGCAGACCGAATGCAAGCTCAACGTAGCCCTCTACAGAGGCCTTCTCGATCCTATTATTCACCCAATCATCTGACACTGAGTAGAGCTCATGGTAGTTCTTCTCAATACTTTTAGCTTCCTCTTCTGAGAAGCCAAAATTCTTGACTAAAGTTCTCCAGGTGCCTTGGTAGGTGAGTGCAAACGTCGGAGACTTCGAAGCTTGTCGTAAGTCCGGATATTTTGTCTCAATAGAATTAATGATAGCTGGGTGGTTTTTTCGATCAGCCAGATCCAGCGCCAATCCGATGTCCGACATTTGACCCCCAAAGTAGGCAAAGGCACGTAAACAGTGTCCATCGTATCCATCGGTAACTCCTGCATCCTCAATTGTAATTTGAGCATTATCTGGTATTTTAATAACCTGCATTACGTAGATTCCTTATAGCGGCATTACGTCTATTCTTAAGCATTTGAGCTGTCCACTTGTGATGAATATTTAAACGTTTTGCAGTTTCTCTAAGCATTTTGCTTAAAGTTTCGGGTGCGCGCCCTATCTCTTTCCCGAGATCTTTAACTTGTTCTCCATTCAGTATTCTATTTAGATACATTTCCTTATCATCAGCTGACATGTACCCAGAACGTAATCCTGTTTCGAATGCATGGTTGATATTATGCTTTGTGGTACACCATTCTAAATTCTTCACATTATTATGGGTTTTATTTCCATCCTTATGGTTAATTTGTGGGTGCTGATAAGGATTAGGTAAAAAATGTAATGCAACTAAACGATGCACACTTAAAGTGGTATTAGCATTTCCACTATTTGCCAAACCAACTGTAAGGTATCCATCAGCCTGCAAAGATGGATTTAATAGGGTGTTGTTAGCTAGGTTAAGGATCTTGCCAGTACAATCAATTTTATATCTATTTTCGAAATTGGCTATAGGTATCATAGAAAGATTTTCCTGTAAGTTGTTTACCATCATACTCAATTATATCATCTTCTAAAATATGATGGATGATACCATTAATAGTTAAGGTGTAAAGTTGAGTACCTGCATATATCTTGATCTTATTAGGATCCTTAGTTTGAAGAGCAGAAATACGGTCTTCGAGCGAAGAAAAGTCAGCCCCACAAAATATCCAACCCTTAGGCGGTTCGAAACACTCTTTAACCATTTTTGCATAATCAGATCCTGTGGAAGGTATGTTGGTGAGGTTGGGTCCACTACTTGAGAGTCGACCAGATACTGTGCCACCTAAATTGAATGAGCCCATCAGATGATGCCATCCATTCTTAATACATGTCCTGTTAAGAAATGCAGGTACAAATGCTTCTAATATCTTAGAGGCCTTATGTAATTCAGCAATATTCTCTAATAACTTTACTACAGGAGTTATGCCTCTAACATCTGGATGCACTATAAGCCTGTTTAGGGTCTTGCCGTCAGTACTAAATGCACCACTAGGGGTCTTACCTTGAGTGGGTAGCTCGAGATGTTCAAACATAAGCATACGCATCTGCTTAGGGCTACCAGGATTGAAAT
>QMPN01000227.1 GCA_003648575.1 Bacteroidota bacterium | reverse complement strand
GTGGGTGATAGATGTTTTATGGGCATATATTAGCTCAGGTTTTAAACCAAAACTTTCGGCGAAATATTTCCTGCCATATAAGTTTTAGTTAAACATTACATTAGGCGAACTGAGGCCGGTCTGAACAGCCGGCCTCAATTTATATACACCAGTGAATGAAGATGATGAATTTACAACGGGTCTCAATGTAAATTAAACATGAGAAGCCCTTGTACCGAGTTATTTTATAAATTTGCAGGTAAATACATAGAGAATGGACATTTTGTATAACAGTAAGTTCCTGAAACACAATGTTGACAGTGAGGCTGAAGGAGCATATCGTATTGCAGATTTTGGAGACCTTCCTGACATTGAGGCGAATGGAGAGCCTTATCTTGAACTTGTCCATACCCCGGCCTATATTGAAAGCATAAAAAATGCCTGCCGGAATGAAGAGATTATGGCAGAGGTCAGTTTGAATAACGACAGCTGGGAAGCAGCGAAAACAGCAGTTGGCCTGAGCATAATGGCTGCAGAAAACAATTCATTTGCAGCGATCCGCCCCCCCGGACATCATGCCGGAACGGAACGGACATCCGGCTTTTGCTTCTTCAATAATATTGCCATTGCAACACAAAAGCTTGTTAGTGAAGGAAAAAGGGTCTTCATTTTTGATTTTGACGGACATCACGGCGATGGAACCCAGGCGATATTTTATGACCGTAAAGATGTCTTTTACTGCTCCGTTCACCAGTATTATGCATTTCCGTTTACCGGCTTTTCAATAGAAACAGGCCATGGGGAAGGAAAGGGATATACAGCTAATTTCCCTATTTATGCAGGAAAAGGAGATAAGGAATTCCTTGAAGTTGTTGATAAAGCTATTTCCCTGGCCCGTCAGTTTCAAGCTGATGTGATCGCAGTTTCGGCAGGCTTCGACAGCTATACAGATGATCGCCTGCTTGACCTGAATTTTACAAGCAGAGGCTACTACGAATGTGCTTTCAGGTTAAGAAGGGCCTTTTCGGATATTTTTGTTGTACTGGAAGGCGGTTACCACTACGATATTCGCAAGTGTGTCGACAGTTTCGTTGAAGGAATACATAAGGGAGCTGTCCCTCCCAGGCAACAATGGGATGAAAATATGGCGATAGGGTAAGCCGTAATATTATTTGTTTATTCCTTAACAACTCATTTATTTATAATCACTTTAAACTAAGGTAAAACGCGTGTTTTTATCTTTATACTTATATATATATATAGCATTATTAACTACATTAGCCGCTCAAAATCAAATCATTTATAAAAATTTATAGTCATGAAAAAGGTATTTATTACTCTTCTTGTTTTAACTTTCACCGCTTCTGTATTTGCCCAGCAGGTAGACAGGGAGCGGGTTGTTCTTGAAATTGGCACCGGTACCTGGTGCGGGTACTGTCCGGGTGCAGCAATGGGTGCTGATGACCTTGTAGCCAATGGATGCGATGTTGCCGTTATAGAGTATCATAGTGGTGATTCTTTTGCGAATACAGCATCAAATGCCAGAATATCTTATTACGGTATATCAGGATTTCCTACTGCAAAATTTGACGGTGTACTTCAATATGTTGGAGGAAGTGCGACTCAAAGCATGTATAATAATTATCTTCCTTTATATAACCAAAGGATTGTAATTCCCTGTAATTATACAGCAACAATATATGGTCAGAATAATGGGTTGAATTACGACGTCACAGTGATTGTTGACCTTGAAGACGGAACCCCACCAACCGACCTCACAGCACACCTAGTACTGACTGAATCTGAAATCCCGTTTAATTGGCAGGGGATGTCGGAACTCAATTATGTATGCCGTGCAATGTATCCCGATCATTCAGGAACAACGGTTGATTTTGCAGGTGGCGACCAGGTAATCATTAACTATAATTTTACCCTTGACGCAGGATGGGATGCTTCGCATGTTGAACTTGTTACCTTTATGCAGGAAGAAAGCTCCAAGGAGGTCCTTCAGGGAACCATGGTGCCCATCTTAGATATATTTCCTTTAGAAGCATCAGCGAACTTCAGCTGCAACAACCAACTGCCATGTGAAACCACCAGTGTTGACTTTTATGATGAATCAATGGGTATTATCACCTCATGGCTTTGGACATTTGAAGGCGGAACACCGGCTACTTCTACAGAAGAAAATCCTACAGTAACATATAATACACCCGGTGTTTATGATGTTCAACTGTACGTCGAAGACGCTTCAGTAAACAGTACAATGCTCAAGGAGGATTATATTGAAGTAATCACGGCCCCAGGGCAAGCAGGAACTCCTACAGGCCCTTCTGATCTTTGTGACGGAGGTACAGGATATAATTACAATACCACTGCTCCCTCAGGCCCGGTTTCATCGTATACCTGGGAGATCGATCCCGCCTCAGCCGGTACTATTATGGGAACTTCGACTGTTGCTACACTTGATGTGAATCCCGCATATACCGGAACGATTGATATTACTGTCAGAGCTGATAATCAATGCGGTGATGGGATTTGGTCGGATGCATTTCAGGCTACTGCACATACAACACCATCGACATTCTGGATCTCGGATGGAGGCAGTTATTGTGTCGGTACACCGGGTGTTGAAGTAGCACTCGATGGCTCCGAAAGCGGTGTTGACTATGAACTCCTGCTTGATGGAGTTGCTACCGGAACGATCGTTGCCGGTACAGGGTCCGCTATCAGCTTCGGCAACCAGACCGATGAAGGCATCTATATAGTTTTCGCATTCACCGATTATTGCGATATCAACATGTATGGAAATGCATATATCTACCCGATCGATGTACCCGGCCAGGCTGCAACGCCCAATGGGGATGCTGCAGTTTGTATAGGTGAAACTAATGAATATTCAACCGATGGGGCACAGGATGCTGAAACATATATCTGGACCCTGGATCCTGAGGAAGCAGGCCTTATTACAGGAACCACGGTAAATGCAAGTGTTGAGTGGAGTGCTGCTTATACCGGTGAAGCGACAATTGCGGTTCAGGGTATCAATGATTGCGGCGACGGGTTAGTCTCTGATCCTTTCACCGCTACCGTGAATGCGCTTCCTGAGCCTGAGATTACAGGCGATGAATATGTTTACGAAAATACTCCCGGCTATACCTACTCGAGCCCAGATCATGCCAGTGCCGGCTACGCCTGGACCGTAACAGGTGGTACTATCACCAACGGACAGGGAACCAATGAGATCACAATAACATGGGGCAGTATTGGTACAGGCTATGTAAACCTTACCGAGACTTCTGCAGCGGAATGTGAAGGCATTGCAGTTGAGTTAGTAGTTTATATCCAGCCTCTCGCGATCAATGAATCATTCATGAACGAAATCTCCCTGTATCCAAACCCGGCCGGGGAATCACTGAATATCGAATTATATTCGCAAAAGGATGCTAACATCAGCCTTCAGGTGATAAACCAGACCGGCCAGTTGATGCTTGACAAAACCGAAACCCTTGCAACAGGGAACAACAAAACTTCACTGAATACTTCAGGCCTTCCGAATGGATATTACACCCTGAAGCTGATTGCTGAAGACGGAACTGTTGTCCAGCAGAAATTCATTATTATGAAATAGAAATTATAGGAAATAATCTATAAGGACCTGTGAGGTTACGTAACCTCACAGGTCTTTTTTTATCCTATCTTAGCTTTTTCTATCCCAATGGACTTTTCAAATTATACAGGTGAACTTGCTGCATTGGCCACGGCTGTTTTCTGGACTGTTACCGCAATGGCATTTGAAGTTGGCAGTAGAAATATTGGTTCGTTGGCCCTAAACATGATCCGCCTGGTCCTGGCATTTATTTTTCTCTCGATCTTTAATCTTATTGCCAGGGGTTTGATCCTTCCAACAGATGCAGGGATACACGCCTGGGTTTGGTTGTCTGTATCAGGCCTGGTGGGGTTTGTTTTTGGAGATTATTTTCTATTCAGGGCTTTTGCTGTCATCAGTGCACGCATTGCAATGCTTATCATGACCCTGGTACCACCAATCACAGCACTTATCGGATGGATGATCCTCGGAGAATCCATGACACTGCTGGAGGTGACCGGCATGATGCTTACCATAAGCGGTATTGCATTGGCAATATTCAGCAGGGGAGGGGATGGCAAGAAGAACAAGATCAGGCTTTCATATCCTCTGAGAGGGATATTGTATGCTTTGGGCGGAGTCGTTGGTCAGGCAGTAGGACTGGTCCTCAGCAAATATGGTATGGGTGATTATAATGCATTTGCCGCAACACAGGTCAGGATCATTGCAGGAATGATCGGTTTCGCCATCATCATTGTTGTGCTCGGGAAAGGACATCTTATCCGGAAAGCATTTAAGAGCCGCCCGGGGATGATCGGCACCGGCATTGGTTCTGTGTTCGGCCCTTTCCTTGGGGTATCCTTCTCCCTCATTGCGGTGAAATATGCATCTACAGGTGTCGCTTCGACCCTCATGGCTATTGTCCCGATCCTCATTATCCCTCCTGCGGTGATGTTTTTCAAACAAAAAGTAAGCTGGCTGGAGATCCTCGGGGCTTGTATAAGTGTTGGCGGGGTGAGCTTGTTCTTTATTTGATTTTTTTATAGTTTTACAATTCTTTAATCATAAAACAAATTTTTGATTATGAAAAACCTAAAATCAACCCTGGTATTATCCTTACTTGCCTTATTCCTGATCGGAATAATAAATCCGGTAATGGCAGGGAAGAAAACTATCATCTTTAGTACTTCTGAACCTACTGCCAAGATTTTTATCGATGGCAAACTGATGGGAAACGGACAGGTTGAGGTAGTGGTGCTCAGCAATAGCTGTGTTACAGTCCGTGCCGAAAAAGTAGGGTTCCTAATTGAAACGATCACCTTTTGCAATAAGAAAGAATCGGCAAAACCCCCAAAGTCATATTATCTTGAAATGCACAGGGATGATGCTTATGATGCTTCGGTACAAACAGACATAGCAAATATTGACATTGAGATCCAAACAAGCCTGGAGGAATTAGCTGCCTGGAAACTCATGAGCCAGATCATCACCTCATATTTTGATGTGATCGAGGTTACTGACCGTGAAACAGGATATTTGCGTAC
>QMPN01000226.1 GCA_003648575.1 Bacteroidota bacterium | reverse complement strand
TTCAATATACAATAGAAAAGCCACACTGATTGCTTTGCGCAGTATGAACGCAATTAGCTCCAATTTGAATACTGTATATTGTATACTGTATATTGTATATTCTGTATTCTATTCGTTCTGATGCCCCAGCTTATATGCCAGTCCGAGTCCGAAAGTTTGCTTGAACTGAGTCTTTGGGCCGCTGTTGCCGTCTTTGTCGGTGATGTTGATATCATCATCGTAGATCAGGCTGGTGGTAAGGGTTGCTGCAAGCCAGCTATTAATGGTGAAAGTGAAGTAGTTGTCCCAGTATACATCAATATTCTGCGGATTCTCAAGGTAGTTGGAGAATAGCTCAAGGTTGGTCTGGAAATCTACATTCTTCACGATGGTCACTGAATACATGAACTTGAGGTTGAAACCGAATTCATGCCTGAATTTACTGCCATGCTTTGTAAGTACTGTATCGTTGATATACTCTGCACCGTCTAATCCATATTCCCCTGCATCAGCCAGCCGCTGGTTGTTCACGATCGTGAGCCTGTAGGTGGCGGGAGCAAGGATCAGCTGAATATTGTCATTGGGTTTGTATGTAAGGCCAAGTCCAAGCGTGAAATATGCAGGAGCTAACCAGTTGGAGTTATATAAGGTGTCCTGGTTTTCGGGAAATCCTTTATCAAACTGCGACTTAAATCCGGCCGTTATTGAATAGTACCAGTTTTTGGTCATTTCGTAACCGAAATTCGATGTAAAGTCGATCTTATCATCGTTCTTAGACCGCTCATCGTCCTTCTCTTTATACATCCCATAGGCCATTATCAGGTTGTTGGTCCAGAGGAGTTTGTTTTCCTGGTAATTGGCATGAAAGTTCAATAACCCATTCAGGGAGAATGAACTCACCCCACCTGCTGACCAGTTTACAAAGGCTGTTTGCCCGACAGTAAGGGATGCATCTCCGCCGATCTTCCATGGTTTTTCAGGTACCTCAGGTACTTCAGTCTCTTCCTGGGCATTTACAAAAATGCTTGTCGCAAATAATAGCACAACTGCAATAGTAAATAGTTTCTTCATGTTTTTGATTTTATTGGTTTAATAAGTTGATGTTTTTGTGATGATAAAAGTGCTGTTTGCAAAGATAAAAAAAATGGGGCAAGGCCCTTCGACTTCGCTCAGGACAGGCTATTGGGCTTTAGGCGTTGGGTAATTATGAATTAAGGATTTTGGATTTAGGTCTGAGTCTTAGCAGCCTCCTTAATTAACTCGTAAATCTAAACTCATTGCTCTCAATTAACATTCAATATTAATCACTAATCATTTGGATCTCATCACTCACCCTGCACCTTGCACCCTGTCCCCCATCCCCTGTCCCCTGTCCCCTGCACCCTACTTATAATACAACAACACATCAATCGCTCCCTGCCCATATTCCGCCAGGCTGGCGCTTTTATTTTCAAGTCCTTCGTACTCCCTGAGTTTTTCAATGATGGCATTCTTCAGAACACCATTGCCGACGCCATGGATGTAGGTTACCTTGCGGAAGTTGTTGGCAAGAGCACTGTCGAGGGTTTTTTTGAAGAAATTGATCTGCAGCAGAAACATATCGTGGCTGCTGAGACCGGCGATATTATCAACTATCTCGCCGATGTGCAGGTCAACAACCGCGGCATGGGGCCCCACTGCATGCCTTCCTATCAGGCTTTCTTTCTTATGTTCACGGGCCTTTACTTCAACAGGCTCTTCTTCCACTTTCACAGCATGCCGTTTTCCCGGTATTAGCTTGTTTGCCTTGAGATCAGCCAGCTTGTAAATGATGGCTTTTTCTCTTAGTAATCCGGAATCCTGGTAGCTGCCTTCACTGCTGAACTTCCCGGCTTTGATATGGAAGTTGCAGTGGAGCGGAAGAAATGCTTCACCCTCTGAATGTACCAGTATCTGTACGATCCCGTCAGTCCAGCCCGCCAGCGCTTCACGGTCGATATTATCTATTATAACAGATGATCCGGCTTGCGCCGAGCCGTAATCGAAGCCAAAGTAATCCTGATCCTCATCCTCCAAAAGGACGTTATAAAGGATGTCGCTCTTTGAGTGATTGATGATGCGAACCTCTATATCGCCTGTGATGAACCATTGCTGGTCGGCCGGGATAAATGCCAGGTAATAGCCGGGTGTTTCTATAGCACCTGCCTTGATCTTGCCTGCCGGAAGAGATGAAGGAGCCGCTGCATGGGATTCAGTAATTTTGCTTATATCTACATCGAAATCTTCTGAAAACATCCTCTCTGCCTTGCTTTCCGGATCGATCTTTATAATGTCGCCCGTTGCTGTCGGAAGTTCGAAGCCATCCTCTGTTGCAACATATACGAGGCTGCTGCTTACTACCTTGCTGACGATACCGCCGCCCGTCTCATTCAGAAATTTTACCTTGTCACCAACTTTGAATCTCATATTACACTTTTTGCAAAGATAATTCATTTGGTGTTAGTTACTGGTTACTGGTTGCTGGTTGCTGGTTGCTGGTTGCTGGTTGCTGGTTGCTGGTTGCTGGTTGCTGGTTGCTGGTTGCTGGTTGCTGGTTGCTGGTTACTGGTTGCTGGTTACTGGTTACTGGTTACTGGTTACTGGTTACTGGTTACTGGTTACTGGTTGCTGGTGGCTGTATTGCTTACAATCTATAATCCATAATCTGAGCCCTATTATAAATTTGCTCTAAATAACACATTGATTTATTTTAAATATCTTAAAATTCTTACCTTTGCTATGACGAATAACAATGCTATGAAAACACCGGTTTATTTGGGACTTTTATTCATACTGCTCGTCGCAAGGCATGTTCAGGCTCAGCAGGAGGAACCTGATACACTGGTTAGGCTGGAGACATTCGAGATCATCGATACACAGAGGCCTCCTCAGGCTTATCCTGTGATCAGCCTTGATCGCCTGGAGATCGATGTCCTTCCTGCACATGATATTGGAGGACTGATGAGGAGCATTCCCAATGTGAATGGTATCCGCAAAGGCGGCACCGCCCTGGATCCTGTAATAAGGGGCTTTAAGTACAGCCAGTTGAATGTGCAGCTGAATGGCGGACAAAAGATAGAGGGGGGATGCCCCAACCGTATGGATGCTGCGGTAGCCCATATCGATATCGATGATATTCGGGCACTGGAAGTGATAAAAGGGCCATTTGCACTGCGCTACGGGCCAAACTTTGGTGGGGTGGTAAATATGAAAACCATTCGGCCCCTGCCTCAAAGGGAGTTTAAAATCAATGTGGGGGCGATGATGGGCTATGAGAGCAACTGGAACGGCTTCAAGAACCGCTTGTCGATAGATGGCGGAAATGATAAGGTTTACTTCTCCCTGTCGGGAAACATAAAGAAATATGGAAATTATGAAGATGGCAATGGGAATGAGGTCAGGTCAGAATTTGAAAAGTATAATTACACAGCACAATTAGGTGTCAGCCCATTCAAGAATAATTACGTGATGATTTCTTTCGATCAGTCATATGGGAGAGATGTGATGTTCCCGGCTTTGCCTATGGACGAGCGCAAGGATGATACAAGGCTTATGTCCCTGGACTATAAAGCGATAAGTATCGGCAATAATTTTGATGAGTTCAATGCCAAGGTATATATTTCTGATGTCAGCCACCTGATGGATAATAAGCAGCGCCCGTTCTCCGATACCGTAGTTGCTGTTTCTGATATACAGGCCCGCAATTACGGTTTTCGCGTGGAAGGCAGCTTCAGCTTCGGAGAAAATATTTTCGTCTTTGGAACAGATTATGAGCATATCCTAAAGGATGGCGATCGTGTAAAGACCAAAATATTAGAGCCGACAATGCCGGTGATGAGGGAAAAGCTCTGGAATGATGCCCAGATACAAAATAATGGATTGTTTATCTTATATCGAAGGACATTTGGGGAATTCGTAATGGATGCCGCTGCCCGCATCGACTATAACAGGGCTAATTCAGGGGAGATGAAATTGGTAAAAATGGGCAACGTGGTGTATGAGGATACAGAGGTTAAATCAGATTATACTAACATCAGCGCCAGTGTAGGTGGCCAATACTACATCAGTGAAAAGTTTTCACTTAATCTGTCTCTGGGGCGCGGTGTCCGCAGCCCGGATATGAACGAGCGCTACATCATGTTCCTCCCCATTGGTTACGATAACTATGACTACCTCGGCAACCCACAGTTGAAGCCGGAAGCCAACAACGAAGTTGATCTGTCGGCAAAGCTGGCTTTCCCTGGTGCCAGTACGATAGAAGGAGGCATCTTTTTCTCTTATGTGACTGATTATATCACTGCCGAACTACTGCCCGAGTCGGTGGCAAAGCCACAAACAACAGGGGTTTATGGGGTGAAACAATTCTACAATGAAGATTATGTATTCCTTCGTGGCTTTGAGCTTACTTATCAGTCGCCTGTATCAAAAAAATGGGGTGTCAGGGCGAGGGCTGCCTGTACATGGGGCGTCAACCCGGAAGCTACAAAGTACATTATTGAGAATGGAGAGGTGACAGGAAAGGAAACTGTTAAGAACGATCCTTTGCCTGAGATCCCTCCACTGGAAGGTGCTGTGGATGTGTTTTATAAGTTCTTTGACGGCCGCCTGGTTCCGAATGTCAATGTAAGGATGGTGGCAGCACAAAATGATATCTCCGCTGCCTATATGGAAGAGGAATCGCCCGGCTTTGTCCTGCTGAACTTCAATTTTGCCTATAAGTTCAATACATACCTGAAAGTTACAGGCGGCGTTTCCAATATCCTGGATAAAGCATACTATGAACACCTCAACAGGAGGATCATTGGCGGAAAAGGAAATTTGTATGAACCCGGCAGGGTGTTTTACATGAGTATTTATTTTAATATTTAGAAAGATGAAGAAGATCTTATACATAATCCCCCTGGTAATTATCCTCTTCTCATGCGAAAAGACAAAGGAAAAGCAGGTTTCTTATATCATCACAAAATCGATCTCCGGCTTTGATGTAAACTACCGCATAGCGGATGGTACTCTCATCAGTGAAAAGATAGAGGCCGCAAGCGCCGAAGACCGATGGAGCTACTCCTATACAGCTGAGGAAGGCGACATCGTGTTCGTCTCAGCTATCTACAAGGACATTGCCTCAGCAAT
>QMPN01000225.1 GCA_003648575.1 Bacteroidota bacterium | reverse complement strand
ATACCATCAAAGCCTTCACCGAGATCAAGGAAAAACTTGATAAAGGGGTATATGCCCAGGATAGTATCAAGGGTGTCTTTGTTGAAAACAAGTAGCATTTATTCTCTTCCCGGATTTTGCTAACGCTGTATTCACCTTATAGCTACTAGTTTATTTTTTTCTACATTTGTTATTGCACTTATTTTCTGCTATGCCAAAGAGAAAGAAATATTCCTTCTTTTACACTGTTTATAGAAAAATCCGCTATCTGCGATATGTCAGGAAGTTGAGAAAGTCTGAACGTAAGCTTGTTATCCGGACTGACAAGCTGCTATATGCTGAACGCAGGAAAAAAGCACGTAAACAAAGGAAGTCAGAATTAAAGGCCGATGTAAAAAAGCGCAAGGTCGAACGCCATGCCCTCAAAGAAAACAAAGCACAGTTAAAAGCAGAATACGAACAGGACCTGGAAAAGAACAGGAAACATTACGAAGAACAAGAAGCGTCCCTTGATTCCATAAGGAAAAAAGAAAAGTGGTTTCGAAGGCACCGAAGAAGACGCCTGATAAGGTTTTACCTAAAATCATGTTCACGTAATATCATACTGAGCATCAAGACGCTGAACCCGGCAAACCTGCCAAAACTTATAGCGCATATCAGGGACAATAAGATCTCGATCAGGGAGTTTGCAATCATCACAACCCACTCTACCCTGTTTTTTATCGCCGCTTACCTTCTGGTATTCCTGGTCTTGCTATTTTCAGCAGCTATTTCTGGCATTTTCTTCGAATATAGCTCCATTGTATACTACTATGAAGTGTTATGGATGGTGAAACCTGAGGAATGGTTTGGTGATTCAGTAAAAATGATCTACGCCTCCGGTCCAATCCTTTGCGCGATATTGGCCGTTTTCTTTGCGATCATCTTTTCATATATGCAAACAGAGAAAGGATTATCGAAATTATTCCTCCTCTGGTTCTTTATACATGCTTTTAATGCATTTTTCGGCTCTCTGCTGATTGGCAGCCTGTTCGGACGTGGCTTTGGATATGCCATCATATGGTCATTTATTTCTGATACTGAGAAGGTGATATATTCTATCGTCTCGATCACAGCACTCTTTCTGCTTGGGGTCTTCACAACTCGATCATTTCTGATATCAGCCAATACTTACTATCCTCACCTTGAAAACAAACAGCAACAAAAATTTGTATGGGCGCAGGTGATTCTACCTTTCCTGTTTGGGAATATTCTTCTTGGCCTGATCATGTTCCCGGAATTCCTGTGGTACGACGTGACAGTCGCCTTCACGCTGGCTATCTGTATCATACCAATAGCCATAGGATATCGATTTCTGCCATCATTATACTTTGAAGAGGAAAAGCCGGGAATATCGTTTCAGCTCAGGCCTATTATTTTGATCCTGGCCTTTATTGCAATATACCGGATCGTTCTTGAAATAGGGATTCGGATCGGGTAGAGTGCTTCTTACAACTTGATCAGCTTCTGCTCAAGTTGTTTTCCATCTATCTCTACTTTGACAACATAAGTTCCGGATGCCAGCATGCTTACGTCCACAAATGCATTGCGAGATCCTGCTTCTTGCTGATAGCTAAGTTCTCCTGCAAGGGAATAAATACTGATCATGCCCATCTCTTTTTCAGCCTTAATCTTAAGGTAGTTCCCGCTAACGGGATTTGGATAGATTTGGAAGGCTTCCTGATCATATTCACTAACATCTGAGAAAGCATCCACAAGTTCCACATCGATCACAACCGTTTCCCAGTTTTGTACATGTACATTGTCAAATGTCTGCGAATAGTAGCCAGATTTGGAATAACGAATATCATAGAACCCTGTAAAAATCGGCCTGTGGTAATTGCCGGCAGCCGGGTCAGAATACACCCATGAGCTGTCTTGTTCATGTTCGAGCACATAAACCTCTGCTTCAAGGGCTTCGCCAGTTGCAGAATCGGTGATCCTGCCACGTACGCCATAGAGGCATTGTTCCAGGTAATTCAGCAATGACCTGTAGTTATAATTCCAGTGTGCCGGTAGTTGGCTGGCGGGCAGAAGTTTGACCTCAGAAATCTCAAGAGTGACTTCACGTGTCTGCTGAAAATAGTTCATATAGTCCTGGCGGCCGCCTGATATGGAATACCACTGATAACCGTTGGTGATGCCATTATTATATCCATCCATATAGCCTGAGGGCGCATTCACATGAACAGTATCAGCGTACTCCCGGCAAACAGTCACCCACCAAACGTTATCAGCGGTGAGATGAGCCCAGGTATCCCAGGGGTAATTCAACACCTCCGTACCTCCGTGGAAGTTTGCACTCATGACAAAATTATGCTGTTCAGCAAAAGCCATAAAATGTTTGGTTTCTGTTTGCCATGCATAACCATCAGGATGAGGGCCATCCTCAGGATCGGGATAATTCCTGTTTAAGTCGACACCATTGGCATTTCCCCTGATGGCGCCATAAATACTGCTGTTGCCGCCATAATATGAACCGTCCGGATTTGCAAGGGGATTAATATAAATATCGATTTCATCCACCATATTTGTTATGCGTGGATTATCACCGTATCCTGTCAGGAGATAATCGATCAGGCGCAACATCAGAACATAGCCTGTAGTTTCGTCACCATGCATAGAGGAAGTATAAAGAAATTCGGGGTCCCCTTCCATCTGCCCAACATTGTCGGTGATCCTGGCTACCAGTATTTCCCTGCCATTGTTTGTGGTTCCAATGCTGTAAACATCGCACAGATCAGGATAATCAGCTTCAAACTGGTACATCATGTCGATATAGGCATCATAGGTAGGGTAGAAATCCCAGCTTGTAATATTTTTCACATCCACCTTGTCAAGCATCCTTGGGTTATGAAGCGTTCCCGGATGCTGCAAAAGCGTGTATTTGATCCCCGTTTCGAGAAAATGGCTGAAGTCTTTTTTATTTGCATAAGCATGAGTCAACATATCCTCATTAACATGATCGATGGAGATCATTCTGCTTAACTTATTGACCTGATCGATGGATTCAGCTTCAAAAGAAAAATATATTTCTATCCTGTCCTTAAAAATCTGTTCCACATCCTGCGCCTGAGAAAACAGCACAGCTGAAAAAATAAAAATGAATACTAGTGCTTTTCTGATCATTTTGACAAAGATTTATACAATTCTGTTTATTGTAATTTATTAGATAGAGCAGCTATCTTACTATAGGTTGCCTTATTTGCTTTTACGAGCGGGAGTCGTAAGTTGTTACTCACTATTCCCATACTGTTCAGGGCTGCCTTCACCCCTGCCGGGTTCCCATCTTCGAAAAGAGCTTCCATGATCTCAATCAGCTCATAATGGATCTTCCTGGCAGTATCATAATCTCCTGTAAGAGAAGACCGTACCATTTCGGAAAACTGTTTTGGAAACGCATTGGCCACTACAGAGATCACACCATCCGAACCCAGTGTCATCATGGGATAGGTCAGGGCATCATCGCCTGATAATACAGAGAATCCGGCCGGACGATTTTTAATGATCTGCATGATCTGGCTCAGGTCACCGGAGGCTTCCTTCACACCTTTGATATTTTCAAATTCTTCTGCCAGTCTCAAGGTTGTTTCTGCAGTGAGGTTTGAGCTTGTCCTGCCCGGGACATTATAGAGGATCACAGGCACAGGACTTGCCGTGGCAATGGCTTTGAAATGATAATACATCCCCCTTTGGTTGGGCTTATTATAGTAGGGTGCCACGGAGAGTATGCCGTCGATGCCATCAGCATCCATGGATTTGAGTGAATCTACTATACACTGTGTATTGTTCCCCCCCACTCCCACTAATAGTGGCAGGCGTCCTTTATTTACTTCTTTGATATGATTCAGAACGGCTGTTTTTTCGTCAGTAGAAAGAACAGGTGCTTCACTGGTTGTACCCAGGGCAACAAGAAAGTCGACACCGCCCTTGATCACATATTTTACCAGGTTTTCCAGCGCAGTAAAATCAATGGTACCATTATTATGAAATGGTGTGATTAGCGCTACTCCTGTGCCTTTGAGCATTTCAGCTTTCATTTTTTTTGTTTATGATAGATAAATAGTGGTTAATTTGTTCGATCAATTCATCCAGCCCGTCTTTTTCATCCAGTTCGATCATCAGGTCGAGGTAGCGTGAACGTAAATCGCTTTTCATCCCTGCCTTGAATTTTGCTTTACTCATCCCGGTGATGTACATTACCGGAAGCTGATCATCCATGCTAAGATCAAGTAATATATCGAAGTCAGCATCCATAAAATCTTTTGCTGCCGTTGATACCGGCTTATACATCCAGTTTAGCCCCGAGGGGTAAAGAAAATCGTATGACAGCTTAGGCAGGAATTGACCGGTCAGCCTTTTGCTTTCCACATATCCAAGCGCTTTCACGATCTTGCCTTTATCCTGAAGCTTCTTCACATATGCACTGATCGTACGATATGTAGGTTCATCAGGCAATAGATAAACGACACCGATCTTCCTGGCTTCGCCGAGATTAATAACTCTGCGTTCCCGCTTGACCCGTGAAGATTCCCTCCTTAAGGAAAGGAGCCCTGTTTTCTCCCTGATATTTGTGAGTACGCTCAAGGTTTTGATTAGAATTTAATAGGCTTGTAAAGATAAATAATTTGTGTGATGATTTTATCAATTGTTTTTCTTTACATGTGTAAGATCAAGAAGGTTGATAGGATTGCTTCCTAATCCTTCTACATCCAGGCTGATAAAGCGAAGCACTTCGTCATAGAACAGTATGATCACAGCGGCTTCCTCCATGATCATTTCATCCATGGCACGATAGGCTTCATATCTTGTGCTATCGTTGATGATCGCCAGCGAAGATTCATAGAGTTTATCAAAAGCACTATTCGAGTAATGAGTGTAATTGGGCCCTGCCGGACTAAAGTTCCTGCTATAGAAGAGTGACAGGTAGTTTTCTGCATCCGGATAATCAGCGATCCATGAGGCTCTGAAAAAGGGAAGTTTTGCCTGCGCCTTCATCTCTTTAATGGCTGCCGGGGGACTAACATTGATCCTGATATCCAGTCCCAATAACATAAGCTCATGCTGGATGAATTTGCAGAGGTCAAGATACTCAGCAGATGTAGTCAGTGT
>QMPN01000224.1 GCA_003648575.1 Bacteroidota bacterium | reverse complement strand
TGTAATCTCACTATATGGCAGCACAAGAAAGCCCTCACACGAAAGCCTTGAGGATATCGACCTGATCCTCTTCGATCTGCAGGATGTCGGGGCAAGATTCTACACTTATATCTACACGCTGACCTACATAATGGAAGTGGCCGCTGAACTGCATATCCCGGTCATTGTCCTCGACCGTCCCAATCCTAATGGTTTTTATATCGACGGGCCGGTATTGGAAGAAGAATACGCATCATTTGTAGGACTGCATCCCGTGCCTATCGTTTATGGGATGACAATAGGTGAATATGGGAAAATGGTGAATGGCGAACATTGGCTCGCCAACGGCCTGCAATGCGACCTGACGGTGATCCCCTTAAAAAACTATGACAGAAATAAATTATATAAACTACCCGTCAAACCATCACCCAATCTTCCCACCTGGCAATCGGTCTACCTCTACCCTTCCCTTTGCCTTTTTGAAGGAACGGTCGTGAGCATCGGGCGTGGCACTGAAACACCATTTACCATCTATGGCCATCCTGATTTTTATGCCGGGAGCTATGCCTTCACACCCGAATCACGCCCCGGAGCAAAATATCCTAAACTTGAGGGAGTGCAGTGTAACGGGCAAAACCTCAGTGGGTACGCAGAGAATTATATGGAAGTGAATGACCACCTGAACCTACAGTGGCTGATCAGCGCATACAAGGACATTGGTAACGACAGTACATTCTTCATCCCATATTTTGAGAAACTCAGCGGGACTGGTAAGCTCAGAATGCAGATTATGGCAGGTATGACACCTGTAGATATCAGATCAGGGTGGCAAGATGATCTTGAAAAATTCAAGAATCTCAGGAAGAAATACCTCATCTACGAGGATTTCGAGTAATTCAGAAATTAGTCGGGTTTTTTAATTTTTCCTCCCAGGATACACCAAGAGAGCTTCCTGCAGGCACTTCATCGATTTTTTCAGGTCATCGACATTCAGAACGTAGCTGATCCTGACCTCATCCTTGCCCCTCCCCTTTGTTGAATAAAATCCTGATGCGGGAGCGAGCATGACGGTACCGTTCTCATATTCAAAATCTTCGAGCAGCCACTGACAAAAGCGGTCACAATCATCGATCGGCAGCCTGGCCACAACATAGAAGGCCCCTTTGGGCACCGGACAGTAACAACCTGGAATGCTGTTGATGGATTCCACAACCACATCCCTTCGGGCGAGGTACTCTTTCGACACTGTTTCAAAATAACTATCAGGTGTATCGATGGCAGCCTCTGCAGCTACCTGTCCGAAAGTAGGTGGGCTCAGCCTTGCCTGGGCAAATTTCAATGCCGTACTCATCACCTCCTTGTTCTTAGAGATTATGCAACCTATCCTGAAGCCACATGCACTGTACCTTTTGCTTACAGAATCGATCATGATCACATTCTGTTCAATACCCTTCAGGTACATAGCCGAATATTGTGTATTGCCATCGTAACAAAACTCCCTGTATACCTCATCAGTGATAAGGAAAAGATCATATTTCTTTACGATATCCCTCAGCATCTCAAGTTCTTCTTTCGAATAGAGATAACCGGTAGGGTTATTGGGGTTACAGATCAGGATTGCCTTGGTCCTGTCGGTAATGGCTTTCTCAAAATCGGCAATAGGAGGAAGTGCAAATCCCGACTCAATATCAGAGAAGATGGGGACCACCACTACGCCGGCATTGATGGCAAAGCCATTGTAATTAGCATAAAAAGGCTCAGGAATGATGATCTCATCTCCGGTGTCAAGGCATGAGTTCATGGCAAAGAGAATTGCCTCCGAAGCACCGGCTCCGACAATGATCTCATCCGGGGTAATTTCAATATTATGCCTGCTGTAATATTCACACAGCTTCTCCCTGTACGACAGTATGCCTGCAGAATGACTATAGGCCACAACCTTCTGGTCAAAGTTCCTGATGGCATTCAGGGCCACCTCAGGCGTTTCAATATCCGGTTGGCCGATGTTCAGGTGATATACAGTACGTCCCTTCTTTTTTGCTACATCAGCATATGGAACGAGCTTACGAATGGGTGATTCGGGCATCTGATGCCCTTTTTGTGAGATCTTAGGCATAGCTTATGGATTGGATAATAAAAAACCCGGCATTGCTACCGGGATATAAATCTTACTTGTTTATCGGTGTTGCACCGGTATTGGTTTCCTTCTCAGGCATTACCTCAGCAGGAGCCTTTACAACCTTTCCTTTTATCTGAAGCTTTACAGGGCTATTGGAAGCATTGCAGTATATGGTAACTGTCTTGTGAAATGGCCCTACCCTGTTTGTAGTATATGTAACTTTGATCGCATCACTTTTCCCGGGCAGTATGGGCTGCTTTGGCCAGGTAGGCACGGTACAACCGCAACTGGACTTAGGCCTTGAGAGTATGAGCGGTTCTTTGCCGTCGTTGGTGAATACAAATTCACAACCACCATCCGAGTTCTGCTTTATGGTGCCGTAATCGTGAATAACCTTATCAAAAGTGATTACCGGTGCATTCGGATTTTCAACCGGCTGTTCGCTGGATTGGGCAGTAAGCTGGAAAGCTGCAAAAAAGCTAAGAGCTATAATGATCAATGATTTTTTCATCCTAATTCAATTTTAATGTTTGTTAAGAGAACTGCAAAAATAATAATTATTGTGTTGGAAGTCAATTTTCCTCTATATTTCCTCAAAAAAAACAAAATTTAAGGCCTGAAGGAGCCTCTATATAAATTTTTTCATGCTTCTGTGTATATTTGCATACAATAGTTATACCAATATTATTATTACTGAAATGAAAAAAACACTCCTATTATTAGTTGTTATCATTGCGATAACCTCATTTTCCTGTTCGAATCCCGGTCAGAGTACTTCAGGTGCACCAATCGAAAGCACAGGAGTTACCTCAACAGGGCCTGACGCTCTCATCTACAAGACCAAAGTCGATTATAATGCCCTGGTGCCTGTGATCATGAATGCAGAAAGAACTGATATTGTTTCCTTCCCGGCTCCCGGCGATCTTAAATACAGGGGCAAGCCCGCCATTCCGACTGAGCTGGAGGATGGATTCCTTCTCGACAACCGTGGTATAACAGAAAATGTTGCCTTTCTTAGTATCACTTATGAAGCATATATTGCCCTGGACAAAACACCCACTAAAGACGAACTGCTTGAGATGATCATCGACAGTGACCCGCTTACAGTGATGTTCAATTGTGGCAAACGCAGTCAGTATAACAATGAAGTCCTGGAACTGAATACCTGCATCCTTGATAATGATTTCAGTAAATTCAAAAAACTGAAGTAAGCATGAAGATCTGACAGATGGCTGTAAAGAAAAAATTCGGTGCATTTTCAGGTGTGTTTACACCTTCCATCCTCACCATCCTGGGGGTGATCATGTATATGAGGCTTGGCTGGGTAGTAGGGCAGGCAGGGATCATTACAGCCATAGGCATCATTATGCTGGCGCATATCATATCTATCACAACAGGCCTCAGCATCTCCAGCATTGCCACCGACAAGAAGATCAAGACCGGTGGCATTTACTATATATTGTCGCGAAGCCTGGGATTGCCCATGGGAGGCTCGATCGGGATTACCATGTTTGTTGGTACAGCGCTCAGCATTTCCCTGTATATCATTGGGTTTTGTGAAAACTTCCTGGGCATTGAGATGATCCGGGATATCACCGGAATGGGCAACACCATACAGGATTTCAGGATACTGGGTTCGATCATCCTGGTTATGCTGATAGTCATTGCTTATATCAGCACTTCCATTGCGATAAAAACACAGTTTTTCATACTGGGTGCTATCGTGCTTTCACTGGCATCCATTGGTATAGGGTTGTTTACCGGAGATACTTCCTCCGGGGAAAATGCCAGCTGGCTTCCCGTTGCTGAGGGTGTTTCACTAACAACCGTATTTGCGATCTTTTTTCCTGCGGTAACCGGTTTTACTGCCGGGGTGGCCATGTCGGGCGACCTGAAAAACCCGCAAAAGAATATTCCTTTCGGTACCATGACCGCCATCGTGACAGGCCTCCTGGTATATATCGCACTTGCCCTGGGCTTTGGCCTGCTTGTCGACAGGCAATTGTTACTGGAAGACAATAACTTCCTGATGAAGATCGCATGGTCCTCGCCTCTCGTTGTGGCAGGTATCTGGGGTGCGACCCTTTCTTCGGCCCTGGGTGGTATCCTCGGTGGCCCGCGGATACTGCAGGCTATGTCGCGCGACAGGATCACACCAAAGGTCTTCGGAAAAGGCTACGGCATCAACAGTGAGCCCCGCAATGCACTTCTTTTTACATTTCTGCTCGCTGAAGGCGGGATATTGATAGGAGATCTTAATGTTATTGCATCAATTGTATCCATGTTTTTCATCGCCGCCTATGGCTTCATCAACATTGCCTTTGCACTGGAAAGGTGGGCAAGCGCCGATTTCAGGCCGAGCTTCAGGATATCTAAATGGGTTGGGATCATTGGCTTTGCAGCATGCTTCGGGGTGATGTTCAAACTCGATACCCCGGTGATGTTCCTGGCCATGATCATACTTGCCGGAATCTACCTCTACATAAAGCAAAAAAAACTTGAACTCGACTTCGGCGATGTGTGGCAGAGCGTGTGGACAGCCATCGCCCGGTCGATCCTGCACCGTATTGACCGCAAAGGACTGGAAGAACGTAACTGGAGGCCCAATATCATCCTGTTCAGTGGTAGCAGCAAAAATCGCCCGCACCTGATACAGTTCGGAAAAGATCTTACAGGCAACCAGGGCTTCCTGTCGAATTTCGACCTCATCCTGAACAGCTCATCCTCTACATTGTTTAAAAAACGACTGCAAGCAGCCGACGATGACCAGGCCCGGGACAATGAAGGCATGTTTACCCGCCGGCAGGAGTGCAAGAATATTTATGAAGGGATCGAAGCGATCTCCTCCACCTATGGCTTCTCCGGTGTAGAACCAAACACCGTGCTCTTTGGATGGGCCAAACAAAGCCAGGACCCTGTACGGTTTGCCAGGATGATACGCTCACTGAGCGAACTCGATCTTAACATCCTGATGATGGACTACGACAAAGATCATGGTTTTGGCAAACATGAGATCATCGATGTGTGGTGCCGGGGTGGCGGAAACAACTGTAACCTGGTGCTTTCCCTTATCAAATTCATGTGGCT
>QMPN01000223.1 GCA_003648575.1 Bacteroidota bacterium | reverse complement strand
TGCCGGATGTTCCATCATGGCTGCGATTTTATTGTGAAGCATTTTGATGAAGAATTTGATAACACTATTGAAAAATAAACCCATATGAAAGAACTCACAACATTCGACGATATCCTTGATTTTTCGATCGAGGAGGAACAAAAAGCCGTAGAATTCTATACTGAACTGGCCTGGCAGTCATCATCAGATGAGATGCGCGAAGTGTTTGAGGAATTTGCCCAGGAAGAGGTGAAGCATAAAGCGAAGTTGATGGAGGTGAAAGAAACTGGGATCACCAATATGCCTCCCGAGAATGTGGCCGACCTTCAGCTCTCCGATTATATGGTGAACGTGAAAGCTTCCCCAAATATGTCATATCCGGAAGCCCTGGTAGTAGCGATGAAAAAAGAAAAAGCTGCTTTCAGATTGTACACCTCACTCTCGAAAAGAGCCTCAGATCCTGCCTTAAAAGTACTCTTTGCCGGACTGGCACAGGAAGAGTCGAAGCATAAGCTGAGATTTGAAGTAGAGTATGACGATTTCGTTTTACGGGAAAATTAAGAATAAAGAGGCTGTCTCATAAATCTCAATTGGGTCATTTCGAGCGAATGCGAGAAATCTATACGCAAGCTTATCAGAGATTTAGATTTCTCCTTTCAGTCGAAATGACTGTGCTGATTAACTTATTAAACACCCTCTCAACTTTTTTTTAAGATTTGTTTGGTTTATAGAATAAACAAGTTTATATTTGTGGTGTTGATTCATAATTTAATACCATGGAAAAGAAAAATAAAATGAAACCGGAGCATTTTCTAATGCCCGGATGTATGTTTATCGGAATGGGGATTGGCTTTATCTTTAACCTTATTCCTGTTGGACTCCTGATAGGCATGGGAACAGGCTTTCTTGCCACAGCTATTTATATAATGTATAATTCAAAGAATAGTACCGATGGAAAAACAATTTGATAAAAAACAAAGCCTGGCTATAATCAGTGAGATGATTGGTAACGCCCGTGAACGAATAGCGGATGATGGCTTCTTTTATTTGTTGTGGGGATACCTGGTATTTGCCGCTGCCATCTCCCATTATGTATTATTGGAATATGTACAATGGGAATATGCCTGGATGCCCTGGCCGGTGCTGATGATGCTCGGAGGGATATTCAGTGCATTTGCCGGTTACCGCAAATCTTCAGCTGCAAGGCATCAAACCTTCTTCGATACGTCTGCCATGTTTTTATGGTCAGCCTTTCTGATCGCATTGTTTATGATCCTGGCCTTTACAGCTTTAGGAAAGATCGATCCACTGGCCGCATATCCGCTGATCATGGTCATCTATGGCATCGGTACCTGGGTATCGGGTGGAATATTAAAATTTGTGCCGCTTATCATTGGAGGAGCAGTATGCTGGATACTGGCCGGAATTGCCTTTTATTATCCATTTAACATTCAGCTCCTCTTACTGGCTCTGTCCATTTTGCTATCCTATATCATTCCCGGACATATGTTGAAATTCAAGTCATCCAGGCATGTTTAAGGAGCTCGATCCCATATTGCATAACCAGTTGCGCCTGTCAATCATGTCCTTGCTGATGAATATCGAATCGGCTGAGTTTTCCTGGCTTCTCGAACAGACAAAAGCTACCCGCGGGAACCTCAGCGTGCAGATTAGCAAACTGAAGGAGGCAGGCTATATCAGGGTGAAGAAGTCTTTCAGGGGAAACTACCCCCTGACAAGCTGCAGCATCTCTAGAAAAGGGGTTGATGCATTCGAAAAATATGTAGAGGCAATCGCAGAATACCTTAAGCATTGAGTGAGTTCTGTTTGGAGAACTGATGAGGGAGTGATAGGTTTTTTTATTGCCCATTCGACATTCTACATTGCCCATGTTCCATTTTAGGCTTGCTTCTTGCCGTTGCTATTTTTTAATTCATTTACCTGTTTGGATTGTTATAAGACGTTGCCCAATTTCCTTTCGCATAATTCTTAGATTTATGGTTAATGGCTATACTATTAGTAGCAAAAACTAAAAAATGGCACACCCCAAAAACATGGAAAATGTAGAATGGGCAATGCTGAATGGGCAATGCAGAACCGGAGCGAAGCGGAGCTCGGCGAAGCCAATGGACAATGAAATCGGCCCATGTTTTATTTAGGACTTGCTTCTTGCTGTTGCTACTGTTTTGTGGAAAATTGCTACTAATTGGTCACATTCATTTTGACAATTCTTAACATCGTGATTAGGAGAATCCTTTATAGTATCTTCTAGTAAAATCAAGCTGATTTTGGTTTCCCTGAGTTCTTTTAGCACGATGCTGGTTTTGTGAATAAAATCTTTCTTTGATTCAGCTGCCTGTGCTTCACCATAGTTCAAAGCGGCACTGGTTGATGAACGTATGATTTGCTTTGTAATATGGTATGTTAAATAGCTATTGTCAAGGTTTTTGCAAACCCTATTAATGTTTAGTGATAGTTGTATAAGACGTTTTTCAATTTCCTTTCGCATAATTCTTAGATTTATGGTTAATGGCTATACTATTAATACCAAAAACTTAAAAATGTCACACCCCAAAAACATGGGAAATGTAGAATGGGCAATGCAGAATGGGCAATGCCGAACCGGAGCGAAGCGGAGCTCGGCGAAGCCAATGGGCAATGATAACCTGCCTTTTTCGTACCTTTACCTGTTACTAATGTTTTTATATGATCGGAAACAACACTCAGTTTTCAAAGTACTTTTATCACGACACACATTTCGATACGCTCATGAAAAAGCGCATCTATCATATCTTGCTGATATCCAGTGCTTATGATGCTTTTATTCTCGAAGAGGATGGCCGTATCGATGAGCAGATCTTTAACGAATATGTTTCTCTTAACCTTCGCTATCCGCCGCAGTTTATACAGGTAACGAATGAGGAAAAAGCCTTCGAGGAGCTGAAGGAAGGCGATATCGATCTTGTAATAACCATGCTGAGTGCGGAAGATGAAGATACGTTCGGTATTGCCAAAAAGATCAAACAGGAATATGAGAATATTCCCATTGTAGTGCTCACACCATTCTCACGAAAAGTGACCATCAACCTGGATAAGGAAGACCTGAGCGCTATTGATTATGTGTTCAGCTGGCTGGGGAACGCCGACCTGCTGCTGGCCATTATTAAGCTCATCGAGGATAAGATGAATGCTGATCATGATGTGAATGAGGTTGGGGTGCAGACAATCATCCTGGTGGAGGATTCGGTGAGGTTTTACTCAAGCTACCTGCCCCATATTTATAAGATCATCTTTAAACAGTCACAGCGGTTCATGACGGAGGGGCTGAATGAACATCAGCAGATGATGCGGATGCGTGGCAGGCCAAAAATATTATTGGCCACGAATTATGAGGAGGCTGTCATTCTGTTTGAGAAATTTAAGAACAACCTCTTGGGGATCATTGCTGACATCTCCTACGACAGGAATGGAAAACCTGATAAAGAGGCAGGGCTTCGCCTGGTAAAGAAAGTAAAATCATCCGATAGCCTGATGCCTATCCTGCTGCAATCCTCCGATGTCCATCAATCGGATAAAGCCAAAGAATTAAAGGTCGGCTTCATAAATAAGCTGTCGAAGACCATATCCATCGAACTTAAAAACTTTATATCGGAGTTCTTTGCATTCGGTGACTTTGTTTTTATTGACCCGGAAACAATGAGGGAAATCGACCGGGCACGGGACCTGAAGACCCTGCAGAAAAAGATTCATAGGCTACCTGATAGAACATTGCAGTATCACCTGGAAAGGAATCATATTTCCAAATGGCTGAGAGCACGGGCCCTGTTCCCGCTTGCTGAACGCTTTAAAGATGTAACACTGGAAGATTTTGACAACCTTAAAGCAGTTAAAGAATACCTTTTCGATTCTATTGCCAGCTACCGGCTGACCAAGGCTCGCGGAGTGATCGCCGAATTCCGTCGCGACAGCTTCGATGAATACCTCTCCCTGTCGCGTATCGGTGAAGGTTCCCTGGGCGGAAAGGCACGTGGATTGGCTTTCCTGGATTCAATGATCAAGAGGAATCAGTTGTATGATAAATGGGACGGTGTAAGGATCACTATTCCCAAAACAGTGGTTCTTGGGACTGACATTTTTGACGAGTTCATGGAAGAGAACAAGCTGTACAAGATCACTATGATGAATCTGTCAGACGAAGAGATACTGGCCAGGTTCCTGGGAGCAAAGCTGCCATTAAGGATCAAAGAAGACCTTAATACATTGATTGCTTTCATCAAGAACCCGCTTGCCGTGAGGTCGTCGAGCCTCCTTGAAGATTCATATTATCAGCCTTTTGCCGGGATCTATTCCACATATATGATACCCAATATCGAATCGGATGAGAAGAGAATGCTTATTATGCTCAGCGAAGCGATCAAAAGCGTATATGCATCTGCCTACTTCAAGGACAGCAAGGCATATATGACAGCCACATCCAATGTGATCGACGAGGAAAAAATGGCGATCGTTCTTCAACAGGTGGTGGGAAGAAGGTATCACAACAGGTTTTACCCCACCTTTTCCGGTGTGGCGCGCTCGATCAACTTTTATCCTATCGAGCCTGAAACACCAGAAGATGGTACAGCCAATATCGCACTCGGACTCGGAAAATATATTGTCGACGGAGGCATGTCCTTGCGCTTCAGTCCGAAGTACCCGAAGAAGGTGTTGCAAACCAGCACTCCCGAACTGGCCATGCGAGAAACACAACGGCATTTTTATGCCCTCGACCTGATCGCTGACAGCTTCAAACCCTGTATCGATGATGCCGTCAACCTCCTGAAGCTGAGGTTGTCAGAGGCTGAAAAAGATAAGTCGATGCGCTTTGTGGCATCCACCTACGATTATCAGAGCAAGATGATCCGCGACGGCATACAACAGGAAGGGAAGAAGCTGGTTACTTTTTCAGCCATCCTTAATCATGGCGTATTTCCACTGGCGGAGATCCTGCAAGAGGTACTGGATATAGGGCAGAAGGAGATGGGTAAACCCATTGAGATCGAATTTGCCGTGGACATGAGCCCGACGAAAGATGAGCCCCATACCTTCCATTTGTTGCAGATCAGGCCTATTGTCAATAGTGATGAATCGGTCGATGTTGAGATTGATGACATCAAATCTACCGATACCATCATGACCAGTGAGTCTGCCCTGGGGAATGGATACGTCAGGGATATCTGTGACCTGGTTTATGTGAAACCCGATAGCTTTGATTCGGCCAGGAC
>QMPN01000222.1 GCA_003648575.1 Bacteroidota bacterium | reverse complement strand
GGTAGATTGTTGGGGATATGTAGCTCTCTTCATCTGTGCTTTGAAGCCCATTTTCTGTCATGAGCCAGGTTCTTCCGGCAAGTTTGTACGGGCTGTACCTGCCCCAGTTCAGGATGTCTTGCATACTTTTATCAATACTGAGGTATTTACCTACCGGGATAGCGAGCTCAAGTTCGATATGCTGAGCATGCCAGCTGCCGCGTTCTCCCATGATAAAGAATGGATCGAGAATGAGGGTATTCCTATCCTGCTGATGCTGCCAGAAAGTATTTTCAGCCTGCTCACGGGCAGACCTGGGCGTCCTGCCCCTGGCATGTGTGAATTGTGTCAGCAGAAAATCTTCCGATTTGCTCTTGCGGAGGTCCACTTCCACCTGCTCAAAAAATACACCTTCTTCTGTCACTATCAGATGAAGCTCATCAGCATGGATGTAGTCATAGGAATTATAAAGCATCTCATCTTGAAACTCCTCATTAACCGTAATGAAGAGGGTATCTCCCACTGGCTGTGTGATCTCAATTGCTTTAGTGTGGGTACTCTGGTGCCTGTATTCACGGGCAATCCTGAATGAAAAGAAAAGGGTGATGATTAGTCCTATGACCCAAACATTTAATGCAGTTATGCCTATATATCTCACTCGCTCAATTCCGAATATCATCCGGAAGGCGTTGTACATCAGCATTACCAGGGGAATTCCGAGAAACAGGATCAGGCCTATCTTAAAGATTGCAAGTCCTCCGGCGGATACAGGAAGAAGACTGAAGAAATCCGTCATAGGCAGGAGTATGGCTTCATTATTATCGAGAATGATCGGGCCTCCCCACCCGAAGAGGGCAAAGAGGAAGGCCAGGGCCAGGCTGATGCCGGTGAGCAGCAACACAATGCCAATGATGATAACGAAAACTTTGAGTATAACCTTTAATATGGTCACGAACACATGGACGAGTTGTTCGAAAACGTTCTCACCCTGGCTGTTTTTAGTATCTACTTTTTTTTTAGCCTGGTTGGTCAGGTCGTTGATCTTGTCTTTCAGGTGTGTGACCTCTTCTTTGATCGATTTTTCGATGTTGGAGATATTCACCTTTTCACCTTTCATTTGCAGCTTCTCGGTAGTGGTTCGTGCTTCAGGCATGGCTATCCACAATACCATATAAACCAGTGCACCGGAGAGCCAGATCAGGGTGAAAACCACGAATGCCAGTCTGACCCACAACACATCAATGTTCAGGTAAGCTGCCAGACCGCTGGCCACACCGCCAACAACTTTATGGTCAGGATCCCTGTATAGCCGCTTATAATCACGGATATCTTCCGCTGCTGTTGCGGTGCTTTCCTTTTCTTCTTCGCTGTCTCCCTCGGTTTCGAATTCCCAGGGTTCACCCATGAGGGCGATCACTTCTGATACACCTTCGATAGAGATAACCTGGTTTGAATCAGAAATTCTCTCCTGCAGCAGTTCTGCGATCCTGCCTTCTATATCGGAGATGATCTCGTCTTTCCCGTGGGTTTTGTTGAAATGTCTTTTTAACGTATCAAGATAGGCGTTCAGCTTATCGTATGCATCCTCATCAATGTGGAAAATGATACCGCTAATGTTGATTGTAAGTGTCTTTTTCATCTTATATTGATTTCCTGTTTTACTAACTAGCTTTTTTAACTGTGATCTTATTGACGGCCTTTACAAGGTCCTGCCAATTTATATTTAAATCGTTCAGCACCTTGATCCCGATCTCTGTCATTGTATAATATTTACGCGGGGGACCAGATTTGGACTCTTCCCACCTGTAGTTTAACAGTCCTTCGTTCTTTAGACGCGTCAATAGGGGATATAGGGTACCCTCCACAACGATTAATTTCGCTTCTTTGAGCTTTTCCAGGATGTCGGAGGCATAGGCATCCTTCTCAGCAATGATGGAAAGAATGCACAGTTCCAGTACCCCTTTCCGCATTTGTGCTTTTGTTTTTTCTAAATTCATTCAGCAAACATACAACATAATTTAGTACTATGCAATACAAAGTACCAAATAATTCACATTAGCTGTTAATGCAAGATACTGTAGAATTGTATAATAAACTGCAATACAGAGCCTAAGGATCTTATTTGGAAAGATTAAAAATTTAATATTTAATTGCGTAAATCGATTTGGGGGCGTAAATCGTCATGAAAATGCTTCTTGTAGCCATGAAAAGCATTAGTGCCAGCCAGAGACCATGATTGCCCATAGGACCCAGGAGAAGATAGTTGAGTGGGATGAAAACCAGCAATGTGGCAATGATCATGGTATTTCGCATAGCAGCAGTAGCTGTGCAGCCGGTATAGATACCATCCCAGATGAAAGCCACAAAGGAGACAAGGGGTACCAGTGCCAGCCAGGGAAGATAGGGGAGGCTGTTGCTGATCACATCCACATTGTCGGTTAATATATATAATATGTATCGTCCTCCCAGCAAATACGCAAGGCCAACGGGCAGGCTGATCATCCCACCCCAGACGAAGATGTACTTCGTAAATTTCCTGAGTGATGGGAGGTCTTTTGCCCCATAGAATTTTCCCGCCAGGGATTCAGCAGCGTAGGCAAAACCATCAAGGAAGTAAGAGAAAAGGAAGAAGAATTGTAAAAGCAGGGTGTTCACGGCGAGTGTGTCATCTCCCATCTTTGCCGAACTGGTCGTAAACAATGATAGGGCAAGGATCAGCAAAACTGTACGTATCATAATGTCCCTGTTCACTGTGAAAAAGCGACGCAGGGCATTCATTTGCAGCATAGCACGCCTGTTTATTTGTTTGAGGATACTGCCATAGTATCTAATCAGGATGACAATAGCCGCTATAAGGCCCACATATTGTGCGATCAGGGTACCCCAGGCTACACCGTCAGATTTCATTCCTAAACCATATACAAAAAAGTAGTTTGCACCAACATTGAGGAGATTTATCAGGATCGCCAGGAACATGGGTGCCCTGGCATTCTGCATTCCCAGGAACCAGCCATTCAGGGCTAGGAGGCCCAGGGTGGCGGGGGCTGCCCAGATCCGGATGTAAAAATACTCGGAAGCCCCTGCTTCAACGGCATCACTACTGCTGATCACGCTAAAAGTGAACCAGTCGATAGGCACCTGGACCATGATAAGAAACAATCCCCCGCTTATGGCCACCAGCATAGCTCTTCCGAAGATAAGGCCCAACTCTTTCGTATCCCCGGCACCGAAGGCCTGAGCTGTAAACCCGGTGGTTCCCATACGCAGGAAGCTGAAGATGGCATAAATGAAGTTAAAGATCATCCCGCCCAGGGCAATAGCACCGATATAAGCTTCAGGTGAACCTTCCAGGTGGCCTAAAATAGCCAGATCAGCCATCCCCAGCAGGGGAACAGTGATATTACTGATGATGTTCGGTATCGCTAAGCGAAGTATGGACTTATTCACCCGAATGAATTTTCAGGCGAAGATAATAAAAAGGTACTATGGATAAAGTATTAGGTATCAGGTATTAGGTATCAGGTGCAAAGTATCGGAATGCATTCAAACCAATTTCTTAATACCTTGTACCTAATACCTTGTACTTAATACAATATTAAAAATTCTCAGCCTTCTCTTCGAAATACCCTTGTGGATGAGCACATACGGGGCATTTCTCCAGTGCTTTTTCACCAAAATGTACGTGGCCACATTTGCGGCAGATCCATTTGATCTTTTCATCACGCAGGAAAGCACGGCCTTCTTCCAGGTTTTCAAGCAGCTTAAGGAAGCGTGCTTCGTGGTCGGCCTCAATCTTTGAAATGAGCTTGAATGCAGCAGCCACACGTTTAAAACCTTCCTGTGCAGCGATATCTGCAAATTCAGGATAAAGCTTAGTCCACTCTTCATTCTCGCCCATGGCGGCTGCCTTAAGGTTTTCTTCCGTGCTGCCAATCATACCGGCCGGGTAGGCAGCTGTGATCTCTACATCGCCACCTTCCAGGAATTTAAAGAAGATCTTGGCATGTTCTTCTTCATTCAGTGCTGTTTCCGCAAAAAGGGCAGAAACCTGCTCATAACCATCTTTTTTGGCCTGCTTGGCGAAGAAAGTATAGCGGTTTTTAGCCTGTGATTCCCCGGCAAATGCTTTGAGAAGGTTCTTTTCGGTTTGTGTTCCTTTGATACTGTCCATAATATGTATTTATTTAGTCTATTGAATTAAAATCTTCTTTACCTACTCCGCAAATGGGGCATTTCCAGTTGTCGGGCAAGTCTTCGAAAGCGGTACCCGGAGGGATGTCTTTTGTTGGGTCACCCTGCCCGGGATCGTAAATGTATCCACAAACAAGGCACTGGAATTTTTTAAGTTCAGATTCTGTTTTGACTTCCTCCAGCGCAGCAAGTTTAGATTTGTCTGTATAGGTAGGTGCATTTTCGGGCGACATCCCTTTGATCACATCCCTGTAATAGCCATAGGTGAGGGGAGGTTGGGAGGGGTCAAGAACCTCAGCATCAATCGCCAGCCCAATAAACATGATATGGGAGCCGGTATCGATCTCTTGCTGTACCTCGCAATCGATATAGGCTACACTCTTTTCAAGCACAATAGGTGCCCCTGACTTGCCCGTTTTATAAGTTGCTTGTTCGAATTTATTCACTTCCTTACCCGTCTGGAATCCCCAGGGGCCAAGGAATTCCAGGTTGCAATCCTGTTGCAGAACAGAGATAGAGAATACTTTACTCTTCTGAATGTACGCTGTCGTGAGGTTATCCTTGTGCGTGGCTATGGCAAAGCGGGCCGGGTCTGCAGAAACCTGAAATACCGTGTTTGAAATATGTCCGTTGAGTTTGTCACCGCTGCGCGAAGCGACGATGTACAAGCCGTAGGTTACCTTGAAAAATGATTGTATATCCATTTATCCTTGCTTTAAAGGATAAAATTACTACTTAAATAAGCCGGGACAAAGTAGAAATGGTCTAAATTATATAGAAATGATAGAAATCAGATTATTTGCTGATCCATGATGTGACCTTTTTATCGAAAGGCTTGGTTTTTGGTGAGGCCATACCAACCAGCATCCCGTTTTCATCGATCATAAACTTCTGGAAGTTCCATGATACTTTAGCATCCATCACAAAATTATTGTCTTTAATAGTAAGCCATTTATACAGGGGATGGATATTTTTCCCTTTTACCGAGATCTTAGCCATCATCGGAAATGTTACACCATAGTTCAGTGTGCAAAATTCCTTGATATCTTCATTAGTGCCGGGTTCCTGCTTCAG
>QMPN01000221.1 GCA_003648575.1 Bacteroidota bacterium | reverse complement strand
TATATATTATCTTTATCTTACTGAATTAGAATCTTATAATAATAATATAATGTCAATATTCCAAGATATTATACAATTGTTAATTATGTGTTCTGAATATCAATTTGATACATTGGTAAACAAATCCTTAATGCTCTGTATTACTGATCGTTAATTGACTATGTTTACATTTGTAATCCTGATTCAAGAGAGAGCTATATTGACTCAATTTTTATTGTTTCGAGCATGCTGATACTGCCGATCTGCCCTACCCTGCTCCGGGCACAGGATAATGGTGAAACAAAACGTGTGAAGATCAAAGGCGGTAGATTTTTTATTTCTGCGGATACAAATTTCTTTGTGACGGGTTGTCGTGCCTACTGAAAATGCTGATTCAGTTGATCTCTTGTTTATCACCAAAGACAAATTTGCATTTGGGTTCAATCCGATTATTAAAAGCGCCAACAACTTCACAATAAAAATATGGAATGAAAACCTTTACGGCCTGGGCATGGCGTACAGGTCTATAGACAGTCAGCTATGAAACCTCAAGTATCTCGAACTTTTGCCCGCGAAATTCGAATGAATCTCCGGCCTTCTTTCCCTCCATTGCCATAAAAAACGGCACTCCCGGGGAAATGACAAAGTAATCACTTCCCCCATATTCCATTTTACCAATGCCAACCGAAACAAACATTTTCTGTTTGTTTGTAATTACAATAGCACCAAACTTTACCGTATCACTGACCCTCTCGGTATTTATCTTTTCCAGAATGTTGCGCTGTTCGAGTATTTTGTATAGTTGCTTGCCAAACAGATCCCGCTTCCGCAGCAGCTGGGTTCGATATGAATCATAGCGGTCCTTTGGCTGTCCGTAGTCATTTGCACTTTGCTGGGCATCATCCATTACTTTACGCAGGGAATCCGCACGCTCATCAATCTCAATGATGCAAGCAGATAACAACTCCTTTTTCAATTCTAATAATTTCATAAAATACGGGGTTCATCATAAAAATAAGCATTCTAAAGCTGTTTTCAAAATTTTATTAGGAAATTTGCAGTGTCACTATTACTTTAGATGCATCATCCATCCTTAATAAGGGAGAATTAAACCATGGCAGATCAGCAAGATACAGGCAATCACAAAAAGCAGGTCATCGAATTACTTACCGTTGCAAATGAATATTGCATGTTTATTGAAAAAGCTTATGATTACAGCAAAGAAGATATCCTGCAATACATCAGTAAAATTTCACCCCTCTTGTACCTGAAGGGATCCCTTATCCCTGAGCTCAAACCAGAAAACCCTGAAGCATACGAAAGATATGTTACTGAGGAGGTGTGGGAGAATATTTTCAATGAATTGAGAAATAAATTCGGACGTGACGATGAATTCTGGTTTATTGATGAAATAAGCTTCCAGGGCGAAGAGATCACCAAAGGCAGCATGGGCGAACACCTGACAGATGTATATCAGGACCTGAAAGACTTTGTGTCCCTGTACAGCAAGAATACAGCTGACTCCATTATCAATGCTATAGCAGAATGCGGGCATCTTTTTCAAACCAACTGGGGTTATAAGCTGCTGCGCATCCAGAAGAACGTTCATCACCTGCTGTATCAGCATGAGATAAAAGATGATTATGCTGAGCTGGATGAGTAAGCTGTTGGCTGTTGGCTGGAAGCTGGTTGCTGATTGCTGGTTGCTAAATGCTACCAACAGCCAACAGCCAACAGCCAGCAACATCCAGCATCACTTATTTAGACAAAGTTTATTATAAGTAATACAGACTGTATCCTGCTTATTCGATATCTTTGCCTTTCTTTTATTAAATCTAAATTAAAATTCATGACCAGTTTGCGTGATCTGGGTATAGGGGAAGCGGGCATCATTACCAAGGTAAGAGGCCGTGGAGCTTTCAGAAAGCGCATTACTGAGATGGGGTTTATAAAAGGCAAAGAAGTAACTGTAATTCGCTCTGCCCCACTGAAAGACCCGATCGATTACAAGGTCATGGGCTATGAGGTCAGCCTCAGGAGAAGTGAAGCTGAGTTGATCGAGGTAGTTACTCCAGGTGAGGTTCCGGAAGGCCAGGTCAATGCCAGGTTTGAGGGTGTTATTAATGCTGATCCGCTTGCAAATATTGCAAAGGAAAAGGGTAGGATCATCGACGTGGCCCTTGTTGGCAACCCGAATTCCGGAAAATCCACACTCTTCAACATAGCATCCCACTCCAGGCAGATGACCGGCAACTACGGAGGCGTGACCGTGGAATCTAAACTGGCACACTTCAACCTTGACGGATACACTCTTAACATCACCGACCTGCCGGGAACATACTCAGTATCACATTACACCCCCGAAGAACTGTTTGTAAGAGAGCATATTCGCGAAAAAATGCCTGACATTGTTGTGAATGTGATCGATGCTTCTAACCTTGAGCGAAACCTATATCTGACTACACAGCTTATCGATATGGACATCAGGGTGGTAGTGGCCTTGAACATGCATGATGAAATGATTGGAAAAGGGGACATCTTTGATTATAAAGCCCTGGGAAGGATGCTCGGGATCCCTTTTATGCCAACAGTAGGAACCAGAAAGAAAGGAATAGATGAACTTTTCCGTAAGGTTATTGATGTTTTTGAGGATAAGGACCCGGATGTTCGCCATATCCATATCAACTACGGACAGGATATAGAGCATGCTATTGACCATTTACAGGCAATTATCAAAAAAGATACTAGTGTCCCCTACCCTGCAGCCCCCCGGTATTATGCTCTGAAACTGTTAGAAAAAGATGATTCTGTAACATCAGTACTTGAAAAAAAAGCAAATTATGCAGAGATCAGGCATGATACTGACAGGGAGATCAAGAAGCTTGAGAACCTTCACAGGGAAGATACTGAAACCCTTATCACCGATGCCCGCTACGGTTTCATTGGCGGGGCACTAAAAGAAACCTTCAAAGCGGGTAAAAAGGAAAAAGGCAGACGATCAAGGTTTGTCGACAGGTATATTACCAGCAAGTACCTGAGTTACCCCATATTTTTCCTTTTCATGTGGATCATGTTTGAGGCCACCTTCCTGATAGGCTCCTATCCCATGGAATGGATCAGCAGGCTGGTAGATATTACAGGCAGTGAACTTATCTCTATAATGCCCGAAGGAATGATCCGCGACCTGCTGGTGAATGGGATCATAGGCGGTGTTGGCGGAGTGATAGTTTTTCTGCCCAACATCCTCATACTCTTCCTTTTTATCTCACTCATGGAAGACACAGGCTATATGGCGAGGGTGGCATTCATTGTCGACCGTATCATGCATAAAGTGGGACTGCACGGCAGGTCATTTATCCCATTGCTGATGGGTTTCGGTTGTAATGTACCGGCAATAATGGCTACCAGGACCATTGAGAGCAGAAGCGATAGGTTGGTAACCATGTTCATCACACCATTGATGTCGTGCAGTGCCAGGTATCCGGTATATGTTCTGATCATCAGTGCTTTTTTTACAAAATACCAGGGTACTATACTGTTTGGGATCTATATTATCGGGATTATCCTTGCAGCGCTGGTGGCTCTGATCCTCAAGAAAACCATATTCCGCTCCAGTGAAACACCTTTCGTAATGGAGCTTCCGCCGTATCGTATCCCCACAGTCAGGAATATTTTGCGGCATACCTGGAACAAAGGAGCCCAATACCTTAAAAAGATGGGGGGTATCATACTGCTTGCATCGCTTTTAATCTGGCTTCTGGGGTATTTTCCCAGGAATGAAGAAAAATTGTCTCAGTTCAACATGCAAAGACAGGATATCAGCAATAATTATGATGCAAGGATTGCCTCCAATCCGGAAGATTCAGACATGAGCATACGACTGTCAGAAGAAAAAACGATGGCCCTCGACAGCATTAACACGCTAAAGGAAGGCAAGAGGCAGGAATATAGCTTTATTGGCATTATCGGACGTTTTATCGAACCTGTGATGCGTCCATTGGGTTTCGATTGGAAGATGACCGTCAGCCTTATTGCCGGTGCAGCAGCCAAAGAAATAGTTGTTAGCACGATGGGAGTATTATATGAAGTAGGCGAGTCAGGAAAGGATGTAAGCCTGATCGGCAAAATACGTGAACAAGAGTATACCGCTGGCCCCCGTAAGGGAGAAAAGGTATTTACGCCAATTGCAGCATTGGCATTCATGATCTTTGTGCTCATCTATTTTCCATGTATAGCCGTTATTGCAGCAATTAAGAAAGAATCAGGCAGCTGGAAATGGGCACTTTTCGTAGCCGGATATACTACCGGGCTTGCCTGGGTGGCAGCATTTGCGGTTTATCAGATTGGGAGCTTGCTGATGTAAGGACGGGGGACGGGATCTCTCAATGACTGCCTACCGCCTGCAGTTAACCGTCAACTAATTATTGTTTGCCCTAAAATACTTACCTTTGCTCTCAATCTCAGCAAAAAATGTGACCTATCGATATGAACAGTGCTTATTATAGTGTAATTACAGGAACAGGAAGTTACATCCCGTCAAAACGGGTTAAAAATGAGGATTTTCTCACTAATGAATTTTATGATACAGACGGAAAGAAGCTCGAAAAAACGAGTCAGGAAATAATTGATAAATTTCTGGAAATCACCACTATTGCAGAGAGACGCCATGTTACAAACGATCTGGTAACCTCTGATATTTCATATTTTGCTGCTCTTGATGCTATAAAGTCTGCAAACATTGATAAAGAAGAATTAGATTACATAATTGTTGCCCATAATTTTGGTGATGTAAGGAGCGACAACAAGCAATTAGATATAGTACCCAGTATAGCCGCCAGGGTCAAACATAAACTGGAAATAAAAAACCCTTTTACCGTAGCTTATGATCTGCCCTTTGGCTGTCCGGGTTGGCTGCAAGGAATGATTCAGGCTGATTATTTCATTAAATCAGGGGATGCAAAAAAGGCATTGGTTATAGGAGCAGATATACTGTCAAGGGTTTCCGATCCACACGACAGAGATAGTATGTTGTATTCTGATGGTGCCGGAGCTACCGTTATGGAGGCCAGAAAGAGTGATGATCCCATTGGAATACTTGAACATAAAGCACGATCAGATACCTTCTTGTATTCCCGGATGTTATATATGGATAAATCGTACAAGCCTGACAATCAAAACAAGGATGACTTTTTTTTAAAGATGAATGGCAGAAAGCTATATCAATATGCGCTTGAAAATGTCCCTCAATCGATAAAAAACTGTCTTGAAAAGAG
>QMPN01000220.1 GCA_003648575.1 Bacteroidota bacterium | reverse complement strand
GATATGGCGACCATTATCTATACTTCCGGCACCACCGGGAAATCCAAAGGTGTCATGTTGAGCCATAAGAATATTTGTTCCAATGCCATGGCTTCGCAGAAACTGCAGAATATTTCAGTCGGCGACAGGATGCTTTCCATACTTCCTATGTCCCATGTATTGGAAAACACTCTTGGTTTCATCCTTCCCATGATTGGAGGTGGATGCACGTATTATCTGCCACAGGCCCCTACGCCGTCTGTTTTATTGCCTGCCATGGCGAAAGTAAGGCCGACGATCATGCTTTCAGTGCCATTGATCATTGAAAAAATATTCAAGTTGCGGGTGCGTCCGAAACTGACAAAATCACCTGTGTTGAGAACGATGTACAAGATCAGTTTCATACGAAAACTCCTTCATCGTGCAGCTGGTAAAAAGCTGATGAAAAGCTTCGGCGGAGAATTGAAGTTTTTTGGCATCGGTGGTGCCAAATTAGACAGTACTGTAGAGCAATTCCTTATCGATGCTAAATTCCCCTATGCCATCGGGTATGGGCTTACCGAAACATCGCCATTGCTGGCAGGAGCAAACCCCGGGGATGGAAGTTTGCAATCAACAGGCCCGGCTATTGACGGTGTCGAAATCAAGATCAACGAACCCGACAGCAAAAGCGGTGAAGGTGAGATATGGGCCAGGGGGCCTAATGTAATGATAGGATATTATAACGAACCGGAGATTACTGCAGAAGTGCTGACTGAAGATGGCTGGTTCAAAACCGGTGACCTTGGATCATTTGATAATAAAGGCTATTTGTACATCAAGGGACGTCTGAAAAATATGATAGTGGGATCAAGCGGTGAAAATATCTATCCTGAAGAGATTGAATCCGTGATCAACAACTTCCGCTTTGTGATCGAATCAGTTGTGGTGCAACAAAAGGGGAAACTGGTAGCCCTGGTTCATTTTAACAGGGAAGAACTCGAAACCCGGTATCAACACCTCAAGGAGGAGATCACTGAACACATCGAGAATCAGATTGAAGAACTGCGTAATGAGCTTCATGATTATGTGAATGCAAGGGTGAACAAATTCTCACAACTGAAAGCTGTGGTCGTGCATGCCGAACCATTTGAGAAAACTGCTACACAGAAGATCAAGCGGTTTGTTTATGCGTAACGAATATTGGATATCGAATATCGAATATCGGATATTGATTAATCCTTAAGTCTTTTTCTAATTGCCAATGCTAAAAACCCCGGTGGTGCCATGATAATGGTGGGCAGGGTTGATTCAAACGGCCTGGGTGTGCCTTTCAGGTTGTGAACAATGTAAACCAGTATGATGGTGATCACCGAAACGAAGAGCGTTGCGCTAATCACGGCAACATACCTGTTCCTGATCCTTGATGCGATGGTATCGAGGATCTTGATAAGTATTCCCCCGAATAAAAAGGTGTAAGCAGCCTGCTTTAATGCGGCAGTAGTTGCCGGCCACCAGCCATAACCCATATTTATGAACCATACAATAGCACCCATGATCAGTGCACCTGCAAGCCCCATTTTGATGTTAATGAACCTGCTGATGTGGTGATAGACTGTTATGTGTGTTTTTGATAACATTTGGTTAAATGGTCAAATGGCTAAATGGCTACCCTTCGACTTCGCTCAGGATGACAAGCTAAATGGCTATATGGCTAAATGGCTAAATGGCTAAATGGTCTAAATGGTTATTTTGCAAACTGTTGACTATTAAATTTATAACTTTTCCCTAACTCAACCCTCAACCCTCAACCCTATTTCTTCCTTTTCTTCTGATGAAATCCCCCATGCCTCTTATTAGGTCTTTGCGCCCTGGGATCCCATTCAGGGCCTATGCCCAATTCCGCAGGGAGTGGGATCTTTATGATCTCTTTCTCTATCAGTCCTTCGATCTTTTTCAATTTGTACATGTCATCCTTGTTGACCAGAGTAAGTGCGATACCGGTTGTTTCAGCCCTGGCTGTGCGGCCCACCCTGTGTACATAATCCTCTGCATCCTGCGGAGCATCATAATTGATCACAAGGTTAATGTCTTTTATGTCCATCCCCCTGCTCATCACATCCGTAGCGACCAGAACCCTGACCTGCCTGGCCCTGAATTTGCGCAGTACCTCTTCGCGCTCACTCTGCTTCAGATCAGATGAGATTCCGGCAACGCTGTAGTTATTTCCTTTAAGGGTGCGTGATATCTCTGCAACCTTCTTCTTGGTAGAACAGAAGATAAGAATGCTCTTGCACTCAGGCTTATCTGCAATGAGGCTGTTGATGAGAGGTGTTTTTTGCTCATCAAAGGCAAGGTATACAGCCTGCAACACTCCTTCCGGTGGCTTTGCGATCTCCAGGCTGACCTCTGAGGGTTTGGAGAGTATCTTGGAAGCCATTTTTCTGATCTCCGGCGCCATCGTGGCACTGAACATAAGGGTTTGCCTTTTCTTTGGCAGATAGGTGATGATCTTCATGATGTCATCATGAAAGCCTATGTCGAGCATCCTGTCGGCTTCGTCCAGGACAAGGTATTCCAGGTCATCGAATTTAACATAACCCATGGCGAGGTGTGCTATCAACTTGCCCGGTGTGGCCACGATGACATCTGCACCTGTTGTCAATGATTTTCTTTCCTGCTCCCATTCACCGCCATCGCCACCGCCATAGACGGGTATTGAAGAAATGTCGGTGAAATATCCAAAACCATTGAACTGCTGGTCGATCTGTAATGCCAGCTCCCTTGTTGGCACGATGACCAGCGCCCTGGTCAGATGATCATCGTGTCCTGCAATTTTATGGAGGATAGGCAGTATATAGGCAGCGGTCTTTCCGGTACCTGTCTGGGCACATGCGATCAGGTCGTCGCCTTGCATGATCTGTGGAATAGCTTGATCTTGTATTGGAGTGGCTTTCTCAAAGCCCATATATGATATGGCTTCAAGAAGCTGTTCATTCAGTCCGAACTCGGTAAATTGCATAAGATTTGATTAAGGTATCAGAAGGTACCTGCGCGCAAAGGTATAAAAAAGAGCGTACCTATTTACCCTTCTCCTTTTCCCTGATCTCTTTCAGAACCTCTTCCTGAATACCTTTCGGGGTGGGTTCATACTGATAGAATTCCATGGAATAGTTAGCCCTGCCGCTTGAAAGGTTCCTCAGTTGGGTAGCATATCCGAACATCTCCGCCAGGGGAACAAAACCACTGACTTTCTGAGAGCCCTTACGGTACCTTCTCATGGATTCGATCTTTCCGCGCTTCCTGTTGAGGTTGCCCACGATCTCGCCAATGTAATCATCGGGTGTATTCACCTCAAGTTTCATCATAGGCTCCAGCAGTATAGGTATGGCCTTCATGAATCCTTGTTTGAAACAAATTGATGCACAGGTCTGGAAGGCCCGGTCAGAAGAGTCAACTGCATGGTGGCCGCCATCGATCAATACCACTCTGACATCGATCACGGGAAAGCCGGCAATAATACCTGCATCCAGTGTTTTTTTGATCCCTTTGTTGACAGAAGAAATAAATTCTGCCGGGATCGCACCGCCTTTGATCTTGTCAACAAATTCGTATCCTTTGCCGGGGTTGGGCTCTATCCGCATAACCGTATGTGCAAACTGGCCTTTACCACCGGTTTGTTTGGAATGCTTGTAGTTGGAAAGCACTTCGTTTGTCATGGTCTCCCTGTAAGCAACAGCAGGTGCACCGACATCTACTTTCACTCCAAATTCATCCTGCAGGCGGTCCATGATGATCTCCAGGTGTAGTTCTCCCATGCCTGAGGCAATAGTTTCCTCTGTTTCATGATCGAAGCGGACATGGAAAGAAGGGTCTTCATTGGAAAGTTTTGCCAGTGCCTCCCCAAGCTTACCCTGGTCCTTATGGGTTTCCGGGGAGATCATCAGTTCGATCACAGGTGGTGGAACATGGATAGACTCAAGAAGCAATACGTTGGACGGATCACAGAGTGTGTCTCCGGTCTTGGTAACCTTCATTCCTATGAGTGCAACGATATCCCCTGCACCGGCTTCCCGAATCTCTTCCCTGTCCTTGGCGTGGATCCTGAAGATCCTTCCGATCCTTTCATTCTTTTCTTTCGTGGAGTTGAATATCTGCATACCGCTTTTCAGATGCCCGGAAAAGATCCTGATGAAGGTCTGTTGTCCGACGTATGGATCATTGATCAGCTTAAAGGCCAGGGCAGAGAACGGTTCGTGTATACTCGGGTTCCTTGTGTAGGATTTTTCCTCATCATCTATGTCCATGCCTACAATAGCTCCCACATCCACAGGGGAGGGCATATAATCAACTACTGCATCCAGCAATAACTGTATTCCCTTGTTCTTGTATGCGGCACCGCAGAATACCGGGGTGATCATAAGCTTCAGGGTTGCATCCCTGGCTGCATTTTTGAGCATCTCTATCGGTATTTCCTGGTCGTCGAGGTATAATTCCGCGATCTCATCATCGAAATCAGCAAGCTTTTCGATCAGATTTGTCCTGGCAATTTCAACATTTTCAGTGTATTCGGCAGGGATCTCGATCTCACCACGTTCAAAATCAATAAAAGTATATGCCTTCCTTTCAATTATGTCGATAGTGCCCAGGAAATCATCCTCAGCACCCATGGGAATCTGGAATGGAACCGCATTGGCATCGAGGTACTTGTTCATTTGGCCTGCAACCTCCATAAAGTCTGCACCTGAACGATCCATCTTATTGATGAAGCCAATACGTGGTACCCTGTAGCGGTCGGCCTGGTTCCAGACGGTTTCACTCTGTGGTTCAACACCACCAACGGCACAGAATATGGCAACCATACCATCGATCACGCGAAGCGAGCGCTCAACCTCAATGGTGAAGTCGACATGCCCCGGGGTATCAATAATATTGATCTGATTGTCGCCCCATCTGGTTGAAATAGCAGCAGATGCAATGGTTATGCCCCTTTCCTGTTCCTGCTTCATGAAGTCCATGGTTGCCTGTCCGTCATGAACTTCCCCCATCTTCCGTGATGCTCCTGTGAAAAAGAGCACACGCTCGGTGACTGTGGTTTTACCGGCATCTATATGTGCAGCGATCCCAATATTCCTGAGTTTTGATAATGTCATTGTAATGATCTGATTTATTGATTCTTAAAAATAATATTTTGCTGATTATTCAAATCTTAGCCGAAAATGTCTGCAAAGGTACTATTTCCCCGGATGTGAATATTAAAAAATTGTTAAAAGATGTCGAAATATTCTCTATTACTGGTAATTATCTGTTGAGAAGCAAAGGATGT
>QMPN01000219.1 GCA_003648575.1 Bacteroidota bacterium | reverse complement strand
ATGGGACTGCTGTACCTGTTCACTGCCGGATTGTGTTTTATCGGAACCATCATTGACCTGATCAATTACCAGGACCTGGCATTTGAGTATAACAGGAAAATGATCATGGAGAGTGCTGCTGTTATCGGCACAAAATAAGTTAAAGTGTATGAACTGTACCGCATTTGGTACATGATATACTTTTCTTCTTAAATTCAGGTGGCACCTTCATGCGCAGGCCACAGTCGCAGTTAATGAAGCGGTATTGGTTTACTGCCATCATGATGTCGCCGGCATTTCTTTTTGCCGATCTTTTTACATCACTTTCAGCGAAAGCTTGCCTGATACCGGAATTGTCAGTATCGGCCAGACCTGATTTTGGGATGATCCCTGACTTTTTCCCTTTTACTTCTGAATAGGCCGCCTGGTAGTCCATAAAGCCTGCCCCCTGCATGGCCCTTAGTATCCTGATCCTCTCTTTTATGGGCGGGTGAGTGCTGTGTAATCCTGCGGCTGCTTTTTTCTTTTTAGAAAATGGCAGGGCAATGTACATGGGTGCTGTAACATCATTCGATGATTTCATTTCGATCTTGCTTCCGGAGATCTTTTCCAGTGCTGAAGCCAGTCCTTCCGGGTAGCGGCTGAAACGCACACCCGTTGCATCTGCAAGGTATTCTCTCTTGCGGGAGATAGCGTAGTAGAGTATTCCTGCAAATATCGGCACCAGGATCGCCAGTACCAGGGCCACGATCATTACGATACCCTGGCTCTGTCCGCCGCTTGAATTGGAAGAACGGTATCTTGCTCCTCCACCGGTGAATAGCATCCCGCGTAAAAAGATCTGTGAAATGAGCACGATACTTCCCAGCATAACCCCGGCCAGGGTCATGAAGCGGATATCGCGATTATACACATGAGCCATTTCATGTGCGATAACACCCTGAAGTTCATCCCTGTTAAGTCTTGCTAAAAGGCCTGCAGTAACTGCTACTACAGCATGTTTCGGGCTGCGCCCGGCTGCAAATGCATTGGGTGCTTCTTCATTTATGATGTATATCTCTGGCATATATTCCATGCCCGAGGCGATCTTCATCTCCTCAACAATGTTGAATAGCTGTGGATGAACATCGGAGGTGACCTTTTTTGCTTTGCTGGCCGCCAGCAGTATCTTGGCACCGCGGTAATAGCTGATCAGTGACATGATGATCCAGATCAGCAGGGCGATGATGATCCCATCAATACCCATCCCGGCAGGGTTCACAAAATAACTGATGGCTGCTCCCAGCAGTATCAGCCCGATGCCCATCAGGATGAAGAGGACGAAAGACTTCCTCCGGTTAGCGCGGATGAGTTCCCACATAATACCTTAAAATGCTACTTTTGGAACTGCTTTTTCTGAAGGATCTTCAAGCTCGAAGAACTCTTCTTCCTTAAAGGTGAACATGCCCGCAACTATGTTGGAAGGGAACATCTGTATCTTGTTGTTATAGAACAGCACCTGGTCGTTATAGTTCTGCCTTGAAAAAGATATCTTGTTCTCAGTAGAGGTCAGTTCTTCCTGCAGGCTGAGAAAATTCTGGTTTGCTTTCAAGTCGGGATAGGCTTCAACGGCTATCTTCAGCGCCCCAAGTGCTCCACCCAGCAGTCCTTCAGCCTGGGCTTTCTCTCCAACGCTGCTGGCATTCATGGCCTGGCTACGGTATGCTGTGATATTCTCGAGCGTTTCCCGCTCATGCTTCATATAACCTTTTACGGTTTCCAGGAGGTTGGGAATGAGGTCATGACGACGCTTCAGCTGAACATCGATCTGCGACCAGGCGTTTTTTACCTGGTTACGTAATTTGATCAATGAGTTGTAGATGCCTACAAACCAGATGACCAGGATGACAAGAATTCCGAGGATTACAAATAATGGGACCATAATTTTAGTATTTATTGGATTAAATCTTTTATTTATTTCTTTAATTGATGCTTAAACATTTCTTTGAGTATGGCCGCTACCTTTCCTTCTCCTTCTCCGGGCTCCATCTTAAGGACCTCCAGGAGTTCCCCCTCGTCGAACCATAAGCCATGCCCCCTCGTGCAACGGTCGATGACCACTTTGTTGCGAACTTTTACTTTTTCCATTTTCTTATTGCAAATCGGGCAATGGATCTTCTTTTCCCGGTTGCCCTCATCTACTTTTAGTGATGCCAGAAGCTCATCTGCTTCCTTTCCGTCTTCATAAAGTTCCTCCAGTTCGCCACTATCCAGCCATATGCCATGGGTGAGGGGGCAGTAGTCGATCTCGATACCTGCCAGTTCAAGCACCAGCATAGGATCATCAGAAAGAGGAGATTTCATAGTTTTTAATTAAGGGAGGGTGAAGTTAATAAATTCATTCCACATGGCACATGAGAAATGTTTAGGATTTCAAGGCTCCAACCAACTCTTTCACATCCTTGACACCATGACTGTCCATATATTCTTCGATGCCCTGAACAATTTTTACAGGAGCTTGCGGATCGATGAAGCATGCAGTCCCTACCTGTACAGCACTGGAACCGGCAAGCATGAACTCGATGGCATCTGTAGCATTCATAATGCCGCCCATACCGAATATTGGGATCTTAACAGCTTTGTACACCTGCCATACCATGCGTAGGGCAATGGGTTTGATGGCCGGGCCTGACAGCCCACCGGTGATGGTTGAGAGTAAGGGTTTGCGTGATTCAGCATCGATGGCCATCCCAAGGAGCGTATTCACCAGTGAAATAGAATCAGCTCCGGCACCTTCCACGGCTGCTGCCATTTCTGCAATATCTGTCACATTCGGTGAAAGCTTGACGATCAGTGTTTTATCATAAACTTTCCTGACGGCCTCAGTCACCGCAATGGCGGATGGACAGCTTACGCCAAAGGCCATTCCTCCTTCTTTTACATTGGGGCAGGAGATGTTCAGCTCTATGGCCGGAATATGTTCCAGCTCATTCACACGTTCAGTGAGGGCGATATAATCCTCTACCGTGGAGCCATTCACGTTGGCAATAATATGTGTGTCAAATTTCTTTAACCTCGGGTATATATTTTCGATAAAATGGTCGATGCCTTTGTTCTGAAGACCTACCGCATTTAACATGCCGCTGGCGGTTTCTGCCATCCTGGGGTAGGGGTTGCCATCCCTGTTCTTGAGGGTAAGGCCCTTGATGAATATTCCACCTAGCTGGCCCGGATCGAAGAAATCAACAAACTCTTCTCCATATCCAAAGGTTCCCGAGGCAGTAGAGACCGGGTTTTTGAATTCCAGTTCGTGAATTTTTATGCTGAGATCTACCATTTTAAGTCTTTTGTATTAAAAACAGGTCCTTCGGTACATACGCAGAGGTTGCCTTTGTCGGTTTCCTGAATGCAGCAAAGGCATACCCCGAAGCCGCAGGCCATCAGGTTCTCCAGCGAGGCTTCACATTCTATGTCCTGCTCTTTTGCGATTTTGGCCACTGCCTTCATCATGCCTTCGGGCCCGCAGGTGTATATCAGGTCAAAATCGAACGAACCTTCAAAGAGGCTGTGCTGTGTCAGCAGGCCTTTCTCTCCCTTGCTCCCGTCTTCCGTGGTGCAATAAACTTCACCATATTCTTCGAATGCTGAAGAGAAGAGAATGTCCTCTTCCGTTCTTCCACCTGTAATAATATGAACCTCATTGCCTGCTGCTTTAAGCGCTCTTCCTAGCATAATGAAAGGTGCAATGCCGGATCCGCCACCCGTAATAAGTACTTTTTTGTTTTCAGGAATGCTGAAAACATTACCCAGTGGGTGCACGACGTTTACTGTGTCTCCCTGCTTCAGGGTTCCGAGTTTGCGGGTCCCTTTGCCGATGGCCTTCACAAAGAAACTCACAGTTTTTTCATCTTTATTATAATCGAGATAGGAGAAAGGCCTTCTCAGGAAAACCTCCGGGTGATTGTCGACCCTGACTTCTGCGAACATGCCCGGCCTGATATCATGTATGGCTTCAGACCCGCTTAGTTCAAGCACATAGGAGTTGCTGTTCAGCCACCTGAGCTCCTTAAGATGTAAGTCTTCAATTCTTTTCATATTGTTATAAAAAATCCCCCCGAATGCTCGGGGGGACTGTTTTATTCTTTATCGTTTTCTTCATTAACTTCTTCTGTGCCATCACCTTCAGCTTCTTCCTCTTCTGTGAAGTCGAGCATCTCCATCTCATGCAGCACATTGTACCATTGTATTACCTTCTTGATATCAGAAACATATACCCTTTCCTTGTCGTAATCCGGAACGACATCATCAAAGAAATCCTTCAGCTCATCTGAAGATGATTTGTGGCTGAGTGCTTTGTCGCCTTCCATCATCTCATTAATTTTTTTGAACACATCCTTGAGCGGGATGTCGTCAGTTTCAGTGAAAATGCTGATCTCCTCTAGCGAGCTGACCTTTTCATGAGCAAAGACAGGGAAACGTTTTTGATCCGACATAGATTCCACCAGCATTCCGCCTTTGGTCTGAGAGATCATTTTATGCAATCCGGGCTTCCCCGATATTGAGAGTATTTCTGTTAAATCCATCATGCGCTATATTTTACGCAAATTTAGGAATATTATTTGACACCTCACCCCCTGGCCTCCTCTCCTCTAGAGCCGGTCCCGAGCGTCGGCGAGGGAAGAGGGGGAAAAGGGGGCAGGGGGTTAAGGGGGTGAGGTGCATGCTGAAGAAATAGCCATACGCGGATATTCGGTTAGTGTATTGGAACGCACGGTAAAGACCTATCCCTTAGGCAAAGGATTGCAGGTCATGCAACTTCCTGTAAATGCCATTCTGAGCGATGAGATTATCATGATCGCCCCTCTCTACGATCTTTCCTTTTTGTAACACGATGATCTCATCAGCAAACTTGATGGTCGATAACCTGTGAGCGATCACGATCGAGGTACGGTTGCTCATCACATTGGCGAGGGCTTCCTGCACCAGTCGTTCTGATTCAGTGTCCAGCGCAGAAGTGGCTTCATCCATGATCAGGATAGGCGGGTTCCGCAATACGGCCCGGGCAATGCTGAGTCGCTGCTTCTGTCCGCCGGAAAGCTTGGTGCCCCGGTCACCGATATTGGTCTGGTAACCTTCAGGCATCTTGTCGATGAACTCATGGGCATTGGCCACTTTGGCAGCTTCGATCACATCTTCTTCGCTGACATTATGCATGCCGAAGGCGATGTTGTTGAAGACGGTATCGTTAAACAGTATGGATTCCTGTGTTACGATGCCCATCAATCCGCGAACATCTTCTATCTTATAATCTTTCAGGTTCACATCATCGATAAAGATCCCACCTT
>QMPN01000218.1 GCA_003648575.1 Bacteroidota bacterium | reverse complement strand
CATTCTTTCTTCCTGGGTCATGTTCATGAGCTTTTCACGTAACTCTTCAGGAGTCAATTCTTTCTTTTCCTCTTTCTTCCCATTCTTCTCTTCATCCAGGCGCATAAAGTGGTTCACAATGGCCGTATCCAGTGGGATTATGCTATAATCAGGAGCCCCTTCGGGAGGAACCAGGTAAATATCATCACCCACTTCCAATCCGGCACGTACGATAATTTCATTCTCGTTGCTCTTACCCAGGATCACATGCTGCTTCGACCAGCCGTGATATACATAGGACATGCTGTCGTTGCTGTGTATGCATTCGATCGGAACAAACAAAACGCTGTCGATTACAGCCGTCATGATCATATTTTTGGTGGTCATGGCCGGGCGAAGGATAGAATCAAATTCATTAACTTCAATAATAACCTCAAAGACCTTGGCATTGGAGTTGCGCAATTGCTCACCAATGTTGGCAACCTCTGTAACTGTCCCGGTGTATTCCTTGTCAGGAAAAGCATCGACACCTACGATTACATGCTGTCCGACTTTCACCTTGCTGATGTCGATCTCATTCACATAGGTACGGGATTTCATTTCCGTAAGATTAGGAAGTTCAGCCACAACAGGATCCCATACATTCACAGTAGAACCAATGCCCTGCTTCTGTCCATCCCAGTTCCTGCGATAGATCACCATGCCCGCTTTGGGGGCGTAAACAGTAAATTCACTCAGGAGATCGATCATTTCCTGGTACTCCCTCTTTGCTTTTCTCAGCTTGGTGTTCACCTCCGCCATATTGGCCCTGGCTTTTTGAAGCTTCAACTGATAGTTTTCAATGGCCTGGCTATGGGCCCTCCGTGATTTATCGAGGTCGATCTTTGCCTGGCGCTGGGTGGCAGGCGGTTCATATATCGACTGGTCAACCGTGATCTGCCTTTCTTCCAGGTTATACTCAAGGTTGATCAGTTCATCGCGGGCATTTCTCAGATCCATGGTTGTATCAAGCTGAGTCTGAGTAAACTTGGTATCCAGGGATTCAAGGTCCAGCTCATTATCTTGCAGCCTGTTCGTCAATTCAGACCTGTCGAGGGTAGCGATATACTCCCCTGAGTCGACCACTGTGCCATCAGGAATGATATCATCGATCTTAACGTTCCATATCCTGAAATTTCTGAGTCCCGACGGGCCCAGTATCTTTTCAGAGCTCTTCGCCTCCAGCTCACCGGATGTGGATACCTGGATCTCGAGTGTGCCCATCTCCACGGTAACTTCTATGGTATCTGTCGTGGTCTTGGTTGATCCAAAAAACACATATAGCAGGATCAATACTATAATGATAACGGCCAATCCAATATAAATCCGGTACTTTTTCATGGTATATGGTTATTTGTTTGTCAGCTCTGCAATGATCTTTTCTACGCTTATCCCTTCTGCTTCAGCCTTATAATTCCTTACGATCCTGTGCCGCAGCACAGAAACTGCCACAGCGTTTACATCCTCTATATCAGGTGAATATTTGCCTTTCAGGGCAGCATGGCACTTAGCCCCCAGTATCATGTATTGAGAAGCCCGCGGGCCGGCACCCCAGTTCACGTATTCATTAGCAAGTGAGTGTGCCAGTTTTGTTCCTGGCCTGGTCATTGAGGCAAGATTCACCGCATACTCATAAACATTGTCGGCAAGCGGGATCCTCCTTACCAGGTCTTGAAAGTATATTATCTCATCTCCGCTGATCACCATTTCCGGGCTTGCCATCTCCTTAAATGTGGTATTTTTCACAACATCCACTTCCTCTTCAAAAGAGGGATAGTCGAGCCATACGTTGAACATGAACCTGTCGAGTTGTGCTTCCGGCAAGGGATAGGTCCCCTCCTGCTCAATGGGGTTCTGGGTTGCCAGAACGAAAAATGGCTCACTCAGCTTGTAATTTTTTCCCGCTACCGTAATTGCTTTCTCCTGCATGGCTTCCAGCAGGGCAGCCTGGGTTTTGGGAGGTGTTCGGTTGATCTCATCTGCAAGGATGATGTTGGCAAATACCGGGCCTTTCATAAACCTGAACGACCTGCTTTCATCAAGTATCTCGGTACCGATGATATCGGAGGGCATAAGGTCGGGGGTAAACTGTATGCGGCTATAGCTTAAACCGAGTGCCTGGGCGATTGTATTTACCAGTAGTGTTTTGGCCAGTCCCGGCACACCTATCAATAGTGCATGCCCGCGGCTAAAGATGGATATGATCACATTTTCAATGACCTCATCCTGGCCAACGATCACTTTTGCGATCTCTGCCCTCAGTATCCCATATTTCTCTACCAGGGCATCAACAGCTTCAACATCCGATTTATATAGGTCTTTCATATTGTCTCAATTAATTGGGCCATTACTCCTGGCTTTCAAACCAGCCAAACTCAAAATCACATTGCCTGAACTTATCATTGATCCTGATATAAGTCTTGGCAGCTTTCTTTGCGATCCACTCCTGAAAAGCTTCTGCTTTTTTTTGCTCCAGGGCCCACGACTGGATCTTGTCATAATCTTCTCTCATGTTCGCTCTATGCGGCAGTGTTCTCTTCTTAAGGTATAATAACCTGTAGGCCTGTTTTCCATCTTCTGTCTCCATCATGGCCGGCTTCGATATCTCACCTACCTTAAGCTTATCGATCACAAAAGAAACCTGGGGATCGAGATCCGAGACCTCGAAACCTGTTGTTCCTGTCATGGGGTTGATGAGCAATCCACCATTATTTTTATTTTCTCCGTCAGAATACTGCAATACAGCTTCATCAAATGTGAGTGAGTCGGTGTTTATCAGGCCGGCAACTGTATCGAGGTAGGCTTTGGCCATGGCCAGGTCAAGCGGTGACACTTTCGTTTTCAGGAGGATATGCCTGACATTAACATATTCCCCTTTTCTTTCGATAAGCTGAATGATGTGGAAGCCTGCCTGGGTTTCTACGATCTCCGACACCTCGTCATCTCCCAGCTTGAAGGCTATAGCTTCAAACTCCTTGTACAACTCCCCACGTCCGTAAAAACCAAGTTCCCCGCCCTTTTTGGCAGAGCCGGGGTCTTCTGAATACAGGATAGCCAGGGTAGAAAAGGTCTCGCCTGCCATTACACGTTCACGTAATCCACGTAGCCTGTCTTTGATCATGAGTTTCTGCTCAAGGGTGACCGGTGGCATACGTATGAGTTCCCCGATCTCAACCATTGAGTTAACCAGGGGGATGCTGTCGGTAGGGATATCCTTAAAAAAGGATCTTACCTCCGCAGGGGTCACGGTAACATTCTCCACGATGCTGCCCTGGGTCTTCTCCACCTTCAGCTGGTTTTCAATGTCACTGCTAAATTCTTCCTTAAATTCCTCTATCGACTTTCCATAATACTCTTCAAAGCGCTCACGGGATCCCAGTTGGGCAATAAAATAGCGCAGGCGCTGATCCATGGTTTGCTGAATTTCCGTGTCTGATATGACAATGGAATCGATCTCTGCCTGGTTGAGAAGTAATTTCTGAAAAAGCAAGCTTTCCAGCATCTGGCAGCGAACCGAAGATCCTCCACCAATTATCCCGCTTTGCATGCGATATTGATAATACTGGTTTTCAATATCTGATTCGAGGATAATATTTTGCCCGATCACGGCCACGATCTGGTCAATGACTTTCTCATCCTGTGCTCTTACTGTCAGAAACAGGACCAGTGAAATCAGGGTGATAAGCAAGGTACGGGCTTTCATACTGTTTGGTTAATGTTTTATTCTATAAACAAATATAGATATTGTTTATTGTCTTATTAATAAATCTCTACCTGATTATGTTCAATGGCATCCTGAAGCACTGTTTGCCGCATATTTTTGATCAGGTCATTCTTTCTTTTGTTCAATATGATCCTTTCGATCTCATATATCAAAAACTGCATTGGAGGAATACTGTCGGCAGGCTTATAATCCCGAACAGAGATCATATAAATATACACAGAATCCCTCACCTCCAGATACCTCCGGTTGGCATTGAAATCCCTGAATGAATATGTCTCCACAGGAAGGACGTCAGCAACTTCTTCCATGTCAAGCCAGAACTCATCCATAAGGTTAAATGATTCAGCATACTTACTGCTATACAGTGCAAGCGAATCCTTTTCTTCAGGAACCTCAGACCTGATATACTGCCTGAATTTCGTGATTGCCGGAGAATCAATATGCAATACCAGGTATTGTATATTCATGATATCTTTCTTCAGGACAAAATTGTGTTTATGCCGCTGATAGTATTCCTGCAATGCTTCCAGTGAAATATTCGTATCGAGCTCCTGCCTTACCAGCATCTTCTCATATTCATATATGATCAGGCTGTTCTTGTATTCTTCAATCCTGTCGGAATAATCCTTGAGCTCATCCGGAAGGTTCTCCTCAGCTTTTTTAACGATCAACTCCCTGTCGACCCAGTTTTGAATAAAGGTCCTGACGATTGTCAGGCTGTCACGGGCAGATGTACCGGCGGGGATGACCCCTTCAAGGTCTGAGGCATAAAGATATTTATCATAAACCCGTACAAGCACTTCTCCCGAACCGGAATTACCGGTTTGCGTACACCCAAGCAACCATACCGTTAGCAATAATATAGCAAAGCGGCTGACAGGTCTTTTATTGAATATCTTCAAGTACCTCCTCATGTACAACAACAGTGTATTTTTCTTTCAACAAGCGGATCCATTCCTTTTCGAGATAATTCTGATAATCAGACGTCACAAGCCCCCTGGCCTCATTGAGTTGTTTAGCTTCCGGAGCCCTGAGGCTCTTAACATGTGCAAAAATTATTGAGCTTTCATTATGTGATCGTCCATCATAAAGGCCATTAAATTTGGCTAGTGGCATACTTTCTGACAGGCCCTCTTTCCATGCTATCTTGTCAATGAAGTCATTATCGTCCTTTGCATAGATGCCGCTTTGAACGAATACGCCACTCATGGTATCCAGTCCGATTTCCTTGAGGCTCATCTTTTTATCAACGGCCACACTGATCATCCCGCGGACGTTTTCTTCTGTTGCCGGGTCGTTCAGGATAATGATATCGGCTTCCAGCCTTTCGCCCCACATATAATTTCCGCTATTATTTGTATAAAATTCCTGCAGGCCAAGAGTGTCTTTCACTGCCTTGCTCCACACCCTCTCATCGGTAAGATTAAAAAGCAATATGCCGTCGCGGTATTCTGCCATCAACAGCCTGAACTCAGGATATTTCCCCTCCAGCTTACTATCTTCCAGGTCGATACATTTCATATTTGCGTAGTCACTGTATTGACTGTAGAAGAATACTTCCAGTCCGGTGGTTCCACGT
>QMPN01000217.1 GCA_003648575.1 Bacteroidota bacterium | reverse complement strand
TGAAGGAGGTATCGGCATGCTCATACTGATGCAAGACCGGATAGATCTCATGACATTCTTCCAGGGTAAAATATTCCCGGTATTCGAGGCTCTTATGCCCGAAAGTTGTCATCACCGCAAAAGGTGTGTTCAGGACAATAGGGGCATACTTGGCAGAGGTATATTTGGTTGCATTCGATACCGTGAGGGGTTTGTTTTGCAGTCCTCCCCTGGCGCCAACAAGCATCATCCCCATAAGGAAAGCAAACATGACGATCTGGTAAACAATGCTCACAGCCTTTGATCTTACCGGCAGGAAAGTATTTTTACGCAAATCCCCCAGTGAATATAAAAAGCTGAACAAAAAAACCGCTCCTATCCAGGAGAGTATAACATACCAGTAATCCACAATAAAGCGGGGCAGCAAAACCAGGAATTCATCACTGCCGGTAATAAACTGGTATTGGAAGGCCGTGGAACGCTTCAGGGTAAAATCAAAATAGCGGGCATCGGCCATGTCTATCATGATCAGCAATGCGTTGATAGTGATAAAATACCACTTGATAAATCCCTGGTATATCCTGTTATTCTTGACTTTTCCAATCGGAAGTATATGCATAAGAATAAGCGGAATGTTGAAATATATGATCACAGACAGATCGAATCTCATCCCGACGAAAAACACCTTCAGCATCTCAGAAAATCCAAGAGGGCTGAAATGCGGATAGTTCAGGATAAGAAAGAATACGCGGGCCAAAAGAAACAGCAATAAAACCAGCAGTAGTCTTTTAATCAGCAGCAGTAGATGTTTATTGTATTCATTCATGACGTGCAAAGTTGCAAATAAAATTTATTATGGAATCTGCTTGCTGGCGGATCCTACGATATGCGTATCCCTCGACTCTGCTCGGGAAGACGAGATCATGTGTCATAAACGGGAAGGGCGCGGCGCTCCCATGAAATTAGTTATTGTGCGCCGCGCCCTTCTCTCTCATAAATAGATATGATTGTCATCCTGAGCGGAGTCGAAGGGCTCTATCGTTTTAACCTCTCCATATTAACCCATAATTTATTTCGTACCTTTACCTTTACAGAGAATCACGAAACCAATGCGACACCTGACTGTCATAGCATTCGTATTGCTTGTGGTGTGCCATTTTGAAATGGTATCCCAGCCTTGCCTACCCGAGGGTATCACCTTTTCTACGCAGTCACAGATTGATAGCTTCCCAATAAACTACCCGGGGTGTACGGAGATTGAGGGGGATGTTATAATTGAAGGAGAAACTATTGTCAACCTAAGTGTGCTAAATGTGTTAACATCTATTGAAGGACGTCTTCGGATTTGGGATTGCAATGCCTTGACAAGTCTGGAGGGTTTGGAAGGGCTGACTTATATTGGAGATAACCTATATTTTTTTTAATGACGTACTGATTAGTTTAACGGGATTAGAGGGAGTGACTTCAATCGATGGAGGCCTTTGGATTTCAAATAATACTATGCTGAGCAGTTTGGCTGGATTAGAGGGATTGATATCAGTTGGGGGAGATGTTAAGATTAATTCAAGCTATAACTTGGTCGGTTTAACGGGATTGGAAGTATTGACCTCTATTGATGGAGACCTTGTTATTGGAAGTAATGATGTTCTCAATAGTTTAATGGGAATAGAGGGTTTGACCTCTATTGGGGGAGACCTTATTATTAATGGAAACGATGCTCTCATAAGTTTAACTGGATTGGATAATATAGGCTCAATTGGGGGTAAGTTAAAAATATCCAATAATAGCAATTTAAGCCATTGTGATATTGTCCCAATATGTGAATATCTCTCAAATCCACCAGGTGAAGTTTTAATATATTCAAATGCTATTGGATGCGAGAACCCACCCCAAGTAGCATCTAACTGTGGAATACAATTAGCTTGTCTGCCTTTCGGAAGCTATTATTTCTTAAAGCAGTCGGATATTGATTCCTTTGACTCCCTGTATCCCGGTTGCTCAGACCTCAATGGTTTAGTCCTTATTGAAGGTTTTGATGAAATAACTAATTTATTGGGATTGCAGTCTATAACCTCGATTTCCGGAAGTCTTTTAATCTTTTCAAATGATTCCCTCATTGATTTAAGCGGATTAAATAATCTAAAATCAATTAGCCAAGACTTCCGGGTTGAATTCAACCCCTTCTTGCAAACCTTATCTGGTCTGCAAAGCTTGGACACCATTGGAGGTCTTTTTAGCATAGATAGCAATCCCAGGTTGTTACATTTTAAAGACCTAAATATCTTACGGCATATATCTGGGGACTTCACAATTATATTTAATGATAGCCTGGAGGATTTAAATGGAATCACTAATCTGTCCTCCATTGGTGGTAATTTGGGTATAGGTAGCAATGATGGAGTTTTGTCATTGGGGGGTGTAGAGGCTCTTAATACAATTGGAGGAGACCTTTATATAGGTAGCAATTCTCAATTGAGTGACATAAGCCAATTAATAAATCTATCAACTATTGGGGGTCATTTAATCATTATGGGGAATGATTTATTGTCCAGCTTATCGGGTTTGGACAACATCTCCCCAAATTCCATCAATAATTTATTAATCCGTGGTAACGACAATCTTATTTCTTGTGAAGTTCAAAGCATATGTGATTATCTTTCATCCCCAACTGGAAGTATTGATATTGATGATAATGCCCCTGGATGCAATAGCCAACAAGAAGTCGAGGATGCTTGTATGGTGGGAGTCCCAGAAATAACAGAAGAAGGGAAGATATTTGTCTACCCCAACCCCTTCACCACCATCGAATACAAACTGACAGAACCTACCCATATCCAACTAAGCATTTACAATCACCTCGGAGAGGTTGTTAAGGAGGCTGTGAGTGCTTATCAACTCCCAGGAGTCCATACTTATGAATGGAGTGCTGAAAGGCTGTCTGAGGGGATGTATTTTGTTGTGTTGAGGAGTGGGGATGGTGTGAGTGTTGTGAAGGTGATCAAACAATGAAACAATCATTGTCCATTCCACATTTCGTGTTTCACACTTATTCTTCAATACCAGTTTGATAAATTGTTATCCTGACCCCAAAGGGGTCTAATGTCATTAGCCCGGGTGAAACCCGGGTTTAATGATGGATAATTAATAATTAGTCCTCCCCCCGAAAATATATGATAGACGATCGAAGATTTGAAAGGGGAGGTACGGAGGGGTAATAATATGAAATTCTGTATTTGAAATATATAATACCCTGAACATTGCACCCCTTCAGGGTGCTAATTATATTCTAAATCTCATTGGGCTAATGATATATGACTCCGCAGGAGTCATATCGTATTATCAGGGTTTCTATCTTCTATAAAAAAAGCCCACCTTCGCAATTCTTGTCAGAATTGCTTCGGCGGGCGAAGGTGGAGCATATCGGAGTCGAACCGATGACCTCTTGACTGCCAGTCAAACGCTCTAGCCAACTGAGCTAATGCCCCATAGGGACGGCAAAGATAATACTAATTTAAAAAATCACAATAATAATATCCCCCCGCACTTTGTACCCTGCACCCTGTACCCAGAGCCTATGGTTCAATAAACGCTTTTAATCTTTCATCAATCTCTTCAATTTCAGGAAGCTTTTTTTTGTATCTTTTTGCATTCCAATTCATTCCGTAGTTTTCAGAGAGATACTCCTGAAGTGTATTCAGGCCAACCCCAGCCCTTCGTATATCAACATTATCAGGGTCTATAAGGGGACTTACATAGGTGGTTTTCCCTTTTTCCGGATCATATCCTAATTGGCTTCCGTAAATCTGTTTTCTGCCCTGTCTGAGTGCAAGCCTGTCTTCAAGTAATGCCAATTCATCTGAGCGTGCATTTCCCTTTTCAACAGCGTCTCTCATCATCTGTATATATTTTTCCTGAGTTTCCTTGTCTGAGTGTTGGATTACAAGCCATAAGCATAAATTGCCCGTATATCCAATGACTTCCGGACCCGGCCAACCCCGCTCATTGAGGATGTTTTCCACAATGACCAAATGAATGGAGTCTTTTTCACGCATGATTTTAAATGCCAATAGCCACTCTTCCGAATTCCTTCCGAATTCCTCTTCTGCCTTCATGGCCAGCCCTCTGCAAGCCTGATCTTCCTCAAATATAGGTTCTAATAAAAGCACCATCCCCATGTCCAGCCTGTCGTCTACCTTTTCCTTATTTTTCTTCATAGTTTCCAGGACCTCATCCCACCTGCCATCAGTATGCAATGAGCGTAAATTTGTATCTGATAAAATATGATCATAATAACTATAAAGACCGAGGATGGTAGCATTATTTATGGTTTCCTTAGAAAATATTTCATGACTAAAAATGAATAGCTGGACGAAGGCTGAATCTGTTTCTCCTGCGCGGATCCAGGCCTTAGCTGCCCGATATCTGTCAACAAAGGAAAGCGGATTATTTTCAGAAATTATAAAGGCTTCGGAATACTTCTGTCCTGATTTATAATATTTCCCCTTCTCAGAAAGATTTTCAGCATCCTCAATTAATTCATGGTACCTTTCATTTAACTGGGCGAATGAAATATTACAGAGAATAGTGGTTGCAATTACTAATAGAGTCCTTTTAAAAAGAGCAGGAGAAATACTTTGTCCGCTTCCATTTCCAGGAACCGTTTGATTGATGCGGTTCGATTCTTTTAGGTTCTCCATGTGGCTTCTTTTAACCAAAGATACCACTAGAAAATAGGATTTCAATATGGATTTTCAAGAAATGAATCTCGATATTTGCAAAATATCCCAATCAGGATCAATCGGCCTGCCTCATTTAGTAATCTCTTCAAATAATCCCTCCTCCGCATCGTAGGGCCTCCCAGCCCCAAGAACCCAGTTTCAGGTTCCTGGATTTAGAATAACTTCGCGATAAATAAGCCAAACCTTGAAAGTCAAGCACTACACCATCCCCATTTTTATTCCGGAGCTGGCATGCCCGTTCCGCTGCATCTATTGCGACCAGCATAAGATCACAGGCAAAATGACTATGCCCGGGCCGGTGGAGGTCAGGGAGACCATAGAAACACACTTGGCGTCTTTCCCTAAGCGGAAAAAGGAGATTGAAATAGGCTTTTTCGGAGGGAATTTTACCGGCATCGACATCGATCAACAACAGGAATACCTGGCCATAGCTGCGGAATACCTGAAAGATGAAAAGGTACAGGGTATCCGCCTGTCGACACGCCCTGATTACATGAACGGACAGGTGATCAAGTTGCTGAAGAAATATAAAGTGAGCACGGTGGAACTGGGCGCCCAGTCGATGGTTGATGAGGTCCTTAAAAAAAGCGGCCGGGGACACAGTGTAGCCGACATCATCAAAGCATCGGAG
>QMPN01000216.1 GCA_003648575.1 Bacteroidota bacterium | reverse complement strand
ATTAATCTGGTTAGTCTTTTTGAAATAGTAATGATAGTTTTTGAAAGGAATTCAAACTCTTCATTATTAATATACCCTGTATTATTAGCTATATCAAGTTGGGTTTCTACTTCAGCAAGCGAAGCTTTTGCAGTATAAAAATATCTTATCCCCAGTTTATTAAAACCTGACTCATCACCTTCAGCAATATTGGATGGAATGCTGATCGCTGCTCTTCTGATTTGATCCCTGAAAGAATAATCTTTTTTAAACAATCCCTGATCCGTAATATTATATATTTCAATAGCCAGGATTCTGGATTCTTTCCAAACATCAAGTTCTTTGTAATTGCTCATACTTATTAATACTGAAATTTGAAAAATGTCACATTTTTTCATCAACTAAATATAGCTGGAGAAAAAGTTTCAGGTGAGGTTCTCCCCTCCCCCGTCCCCCGTCCCCCATCCCTCGCACCAGTATATTAAAAGTGCTCACGTTCACTGACTTATTTAGACTGAATATAGCTGACAGGTAATAATTTATATTTTATATTTGCAGTCCTTGTTATAAAATAAACAGTAAACACTAAACCTTACAGATATGTACGGAAAAATCAAAGACCACCTTCAGGAAGAACTGAGTAATATCAAAGAGGCGGGACTGTTCAAAGCCGAACGCATTATTATCTCCCCCCAGAAAGCCGATATCCAGATCAACACAGGCCAGGATGTACTTAACTTCTGTGCCAACAACTACCTCGGGCTCTCCAACCATCCCAGGCTTGTTGCTGCTGCCAAAGAAGCACTCGACTCACATGGTTACGGAATGTCATCGGTACGTTTTATCTGTGGTACACAGGATCTGCACAAGATCCTTGAAGCCAAGATCGCTGAATTTTTCGGCACCGAAGATACCATCCTTTATGCAGCATGCTTCGACGCCAATGGCGGTGTTTTCGAACCTCTGCTCGGACCGGACGATGCCATCATCTCCGACTCACTCAACCATGCTTCTATCATCGATGGCGTAAGGCTTTGCAAAGCACAACGCTTCCGTTATAAAAATGCCGATATGGAAGATCTGGAGGCCAAGCTGATCGAAGCCAAAGACTGCCGTTTCAAGATCATCGTCACCGACGGTGTATTCTCCATGGACGGAAACACAGCCCCTATGGACAAGATCAATGCGCTGTCGAAAAAATACGACGCCATGATCATGGTCGACGAATGTCACTCAGCAGGTGTTGTGGGTAAAACCGGTCGCGGTGTGACCGAACTCTTCAACATCCGTGGTGAAGTTGATATCATCACCGGTACCCTTGGAAAAGCCTTCGGCGGTGCCATCGGCGGATTCACCACCGGTAAAAAAGAAATTATTGAGATCCTGCGTCAGCGTTCACGCCCGTACCTGTTCTCAAACTCCATCCCTCCCATGGTAGCCAATGCAGGCATCGCCATGTTCGACATGATGGCCGAGACTACAGAGCTGCAGGACAAGCTGCATACCAACACAAAATACTTCGTAGAAAAGATGATCGCCGCAGGCTTCGACATCAAGCCTACCAAATCAGCCATCTGCGCAGTCATGCTTTACGATGCCAAGCTTTCACAGGTGATGGCCTCCAAGCTGCTCGAAGAAGGTATCTATGTGATCGGCTTCTACTTCCCTGTAGTGCCAAGGGGCGAAGCCAGGATCCGCGTTCAGCTGTCAGCAGGACACGAGCGTGCGCATCTCGACAAATGTATCACCGCCTTCACCAAGGTGGGTAAAGAGCTGGGTGTTCTTAAATAATCTAATTTAAGAGCATGCACATTCCGGTTTGGCCCGGCCCTACACAGGCCGGGCTTTTTTTATAGAAGATAGAAGAATGAAGAAGTGGATTGATGAAGGAGAAGGAGATTGTTGAAGGTTAAATACTTCTTCTGTCATCTATCGCCTTTTTCAATCAACAGTCTTCTTCTCAAATCTCCCTTCTCATTCAAGGGATTTCTCAGTCGCTCCGCTTCTTCGAAATGACCTCATGAATATGATGAATTTCGTTTTTCGATACTCGATACTCGTTTTTCTATACCTTTGTCATGCAAGCCGTTTCACTATGGAAAATAAGTTAAGTATATACAACACTCTCAGCAAGAAGAAAGAAGCCTTTGAGCCGCTGAACCCACCTCATGTGGGCATGTATGTTTGCGGGCCTACGGTATATGGCGATCCACACCTGGGACATGCCCGTCCGGCTATCACCTTCGACCTGGTTTTCCGTTACCTGCAACACCTCGAATATAAGGTGAGGTACGTACGCAACATCACCGATGTGGGCCACCTGGAGAACGATGCCGATGAAGGCGAAGACAAGATAGCCAAGAAGGCCAGGCTGGAAGAGCTGGAACCTATGGAGGTGGTGCAATACTATACCAACTCCTACCATGCTGCCATGCGGGCTCTGAACGTGCTCGACCCATCCATTGAACCACATGCCAGCGGACACATCATCGAACAGATGGTGATGATCCGAAAAATCCTCGAGGCAGGATTTGCCTATGAGTCGGCAGGATCCGTCTATTTCGATGTAGAGAAATACAATAAGGACAACCCTTATGGCATCCTTTCCGGCAGGAAGGTGGAAGAGCTGATGACCAGCACACGTGAGCTGGAGGGCCAGGATGAGAAGAAAAACAGCTTCGACTTCGCCCTCTGGAAGAAGGCTGCACCGGAACATATTATGCGCTGGCCTTCCGAATGGAGCGACGGCTTCCCGGGCTGGCATATGGAATGCTCCGCTATGGGCACACGTTACCTGGGTGAGCAGTTCGACATTCACGGCGGCGGGATGGACCTTTTATTTCCCCACCACGAGTCGGAGATCGCACAGAGCGTAGCCGCCAACGGCAAGATGCCGGTGCGCTACTGGATGCATAACAATATGATTACCCTGAACGGAAAAAAGATGGGCAAGTCGCTCGGCAATGCGGTTTCACTGGAAGAATTCTTTACCGGTGAAAACCCCATCCTCGAGCAGGCCTACAGCCCTATGACGATCCGCTTCTTCATCATGCAGGCTCAATACCGCAGCACCCTCGACTTCTCCAACGAAGCTCTGCAGGCAGCGGAAAAAGGTTTTCAGCGCATGATGGCAGCCATGAACGTACTCGAAAAACTCCAGGCTAACGGCAAGGCTGAAGAGTCGGTCAACATGGCTGACCTCAAAGGAAAATGCTACGCCGCCATAAACGACGACTTCAACAGCCCTATCCTTATTGCCCACCTCTTCGATGGCGTAAAAACCATCAACTCCATCAAAGACGGAAAGCTAAAAATAGACCAGGAAAATCTTGATCTTCTCAAAGAGCTTTATCTTGACTTTGTCAACGATATCCTGGGGCTGAAACCTGAAGATCAGGCCAGTGGAGATGATGTATTGACTTCAAAACTTGTTGAAACCCTTCTCGAACTTAGAAAAGAAGCCAAGTTGAATAAGGATTTTGGCACTGCTGACAAGATCAGGGATCAGCTTACAGCCATGGGGCTAACATTGAAAGACACGAAAGATGGTACTGAATGGAGTACTTAGTGATGATATCCAAATGATTAAATATTAGTGGAGATTGGTAGTGAAGAGTTGTGAATGTAGATTATTGAATTCATTTCCCTTTTTTATCCTTAATCATATTTTGTTGGGCTGTTTTAACGCTGCTAACAAAAATCGCAAGCAATTCATTGTTTTCTTCTTTCATAAGTGAAATCTCATCCTTAAAAGGTACCCTGCTTATATTTTGAAGTATTTTCAAGCTAATATGAGTTTCTCTGAGTTCCTTCAAGGCAATTTTCATTTTATGCACAAAATCTTTCTTTGACTCAGCATGCATTGCTTCACCATAGTTTAGAGCCGGGGATATGCCTGACTTCAGTATTTGGTTCGTAATTGATCGCAGTTCCGGTTTCATCTGAAGCTTGTATCCCAGATTGACAATTTGCACACTAAAAGCCACAAGGCGATCTTCAAGGTTTGAGTATAAATGTTTTTCTCCCATACCTATTAATACCAAAAATGGAGAAATGTCACACTTTTGAATGATGAAATCCTAATTATTAGTGAATAGTAATGATTGGTAGTGATGAATTGTGACTGAAGAATATCGAATTTCATCATTACCAATCTCCACTAATCACTAGGATATGATCACTAATAATTCAAAAAAGTAAGATTGAAAAAATGAAGTGTCCAGTTATACAATTCTCACCAGAAAATAATTCTTTTTGCCTTTTTGAACCAACACATACTTCCCATTCAACAGGTCTTTATCTGATATGATAAAGTCTTCCTTGATCTTTTCTTTGTTCACCGATACCGCATTGTCTTTGATCATGCGGCGGGCTTCGCCTTTGGAGGCAAAGATGCTGGTCGACTCGGCCAGGAACTCGAGGATGCCGGTACCGGCCTTGATGGTTTCTGCCGGGACTTCAGATTGGGGTACACCTTCAAATACGCTGAGAAGCATGTCTTCGGATAGCTTTTTCAGGGTTTCTGTAGTGCCTTTGCCAAAGAGGATCTGCGAAGCCTCTACGGCTGCGTCATAATCCTCACGGGAGTGGACACGAATGGTAAGCTCCTCTGCCAGTGCTTTTTGCAGCGGGCGCAGATGGGGTGCTTCAGCATGTTCCTTCTCCAGTGCCTCGATATCTTCTTTTGAATTCAAGGTGAAGATGCGGATCCATTTGGAAGCATCATCGTCGGAGGCATTCAGCCAGAACTGATAGAACTTGTATGGGGAGGTCTTTTCGGGATCGAGCCACACATTGCCTGCTTCTGTCTTCCCGAACTTGCCGCCATCGGCCTTGGTGATGAGCGGACAGGTGAGGGCGTATGCTTCTCCACCGGTCTTCCTTCTGATCAGCTCCGTGCCCGTGGTGATGTTGCCCCACTGGTCGGAACCACCCATTTGGAGACGGCAGTTGTTATGCTCATACAAAAACAGAAAGTCGTATCCCTGAACCAGCTGGTAAGAGAACTCGGTAAAAGAAAGTCCTGTCTCGAGACGGGTTTTCACTGAATCCTTTGCCATCATGTAGCTCACGGTAATGTGCTTGCCAACATCCCTTACGAAATCCAGGAAGCTAAAGGTGCTCATCCAGTCGTAATTGTTGACCAGCTCAGCAGCATTCTTTCCACCCTCGAAGTCGAGGAATTTTACCAGTTGCCTCTTCAGGCCTTCCTGGTTATGACGGATGGTTTCTTCATCCAGAAGCTTACGTTCCTGCGATTTTCCTGAGGGATCGCCAACCATTCCGGTAGCACCACCCACCAGCGCAATGGGCTTATGCCCTGCCAGCTGAAAATGCTTCAGCATCATGATAGAAACCAGGTGTCCGATATGCAGTGAGTTGGCAGTAGGAT
>QMPN01000215.1 GCA_003648575.1 Bacteroidota bacterium | reverse complement strand
GGCATGGCATGTGCAGAAAAACCGATGGAAAAATAATATGCAAAGATATCGTCAGGGGTAATACCGATGAATTCAGAAAAACGCTTCATAAAGTGCATCTGATTCCTGTGGCTGGTATAAACGCCTTTAGGTTCACCTGACGATCCTGATGTATACAGAATATGCTGAATGTCATCAGCTGAAGGATAGGATCCGGGCTGGGCTGTATTTTCCGAGAAATCGATCTCATCAATATTGATGATCTTACTTTCTCCGCACAGGGCCTTCACCTGCCCCAGGTTCGTATTGTCAGTGATCACTGCTGCAGACTCCGAATCTGCCAGGGAAAATTCGATCCGATGCGCAGGCCAGCTGGTATCTATGGGCACATAAGCAGAACCGGCTTTAAGTATTCCGAACAAAGTCACGAACTGTTCGATGCCAAAAGAAAGGAAAAAAGCTACCTGACCCTTATCCGGGCCAAGGGCTTTGATATGATGGGCAATCGTATTGGCTTTGAGCTGTAATTCGCTGTAAGTGAGCTTGTCACTCTCATACTTTATAGCGATCTTATTAGGGAATTGAGCTGCTATACGGTCAAAGCGTTCAGCCGTGCTCATTTCTATATCTGTTATGGGGATCTGCCTTTTTTGTTTCATGTTCAATCTGTCCTGTATCCGTCTGTGTTTCGTTGGATTTGTAAAGTTATCGTTTATTTGCTTTGACTGATGATATTCTCATAAATCTTCAGCGTATCCATCACACTTTTACGGGTCGAGAACTTCAGTGAAGCTTTCATGGCCTTCTGACCAAGTTCAGTCCGGAAAGATTCATCGAACATCAACTTCTCATAGCAATCACAGATTTCCTCTATGTTAGCGGGATCGGCCGGCAGGCCACCATCACCACCAACCTCGGGCATGGAGCTGTTGTTGCCATAGATCACCGGCGTTCCGCAGCGCATGGCTTCAAGCAATGGTAGTCCGAAGCCCTCATAATAAGATACATAGCTGAGTGCCATGGCTTCTGAATATAAAGCGGAAAGATCACTGTCGTCGATGAAACCGGTAAAGGTGATAAGCTTGCTGTAACCAACGAATTTTTTCATTTTCCATCCCTGCTTTCCTGCAATCACAAGCGAGAGATTAAGGTCTTTATGCCGTTTGTGCAACTCAAGAAAAGCGTTGATGCTGTTCAGTACATTCTTCCTTGGCTCAATAGTACCCAGAAGGAGGATGAAAGGCATATCCTTGCGAATGCCGTATTTATCCCTGACCTTACCGCTATCCTCTTTGTTTACCTGAAACCTGAATTTATCTTCTTCCACGGCTTCGTAGGCCAGGTGGAAGTTTCCTTCAGGCAGGCTGAGGTGTTTTTTCGAATCCCTTAAGCTTGATTCTGATACTGCAATCACATGGGATTGCTTTTTCTGTATCATTTTGAGGCCCTTATCAGCATTTTTGATGTTTATCCCTGTGTGAAATTTCGGGAAGAGCTTGTGGGTGAAATCATGGATGGTGAAAACCATGGGCACACGCGCATAACGGAACGGCCAGTAGTGCTGCTGCAGAGGCACATGGATAAGGTCATAATGTGCAATGCTGTCGGAGATGGCTCTTTGTTCCTGGCGGTGCCGATGGTGCATATACGCATTGTATACTGCCTTTGGAATTAATAATATCAGCCACCTGAGCCAGTAGATAACTGTCAGGGCAGACCTTTTCAGGAAATCATAGATCTTATGAAAAACCATGATGTTATGGTCGGTCAGCCACTTGATCCAGCGATCGGGCACAAGGCTTTGCATGAATGATTCCAGTTTTTCGAAGAGGCTTTTCTTCCTGGGGCCGGATCGCTGTTCTTTATCGGAGGAACCGCTGTGTTCGAAGCCTTCTTCCAAATGCTGTATGAAATCTGACAGGGGGATGATCTCCTTATTTATGAGGAGATCGATATTCCATTTACTGTTTGTGCTTGTCACCAGAGGAGCCATGCCATTGAGCAGGGTAGCCAGATATCTTTTAACTCCATCATTATCGCGTGTGGCCATCTTATTAGCCTCGATGAGTAATTTGTATGGTGGCGTATTTCTTTCCCCGGGGGGGATGCCTAATTTTTTACGGTACAGATGGTCCAGTTCCGGCTCCGGTTCAGTAATATTACCATCTCTTGTATATCCAAGCTTCTCCATGGTGATGCCATGGTAGGTCCAGAACAGATCGTGAAGCTCATCCGGCAAGTCTGTCTTCCAGGCCCCCGTTTTTCCTTCCCGGAATGCTTTTTCTGCCAGTTCTGTTGATTCTTCTTCGCTGTAGCCCCAGGTCTTCCTGGCACCATAGGCGGCATTTCCTTTTTTGAGGGATTCGAAGCTTGGTACTTTGCTCTGGTCGGGCTCCGGCAGTTCGCAGATGCTTCTCAGGCGCTCGATCTGTCCTATAGGATCGAGGAGGAGGTCCTCGTATCTTATCACCAGGTCGGCACGGCTTACCCAGTCCTCAACATTTTTCGACCATCCTCAAAAAAAGCTGTCCTTCTCAGCGAAGATTGCGGCCTTCAGGTTTTCCTGGTAATCGGTGCCGGGAGCAACGATATCGCTGCGCTGGTGGGCAATGGATACCATGGTGTCTCTGCCATCCCTGACAATATATACAGCCTTGATGTCAGGATCGGAGGGATCAAGTTGTGAAGGGAGAAGATGTGTTTTAACAAAAGGGAAAGAGACATAATCGGCATCAAGATGGTAGTCTTCTTCCCGGTGGTATTCGCTCGATTCCAGCCCGTATACCTCATGCAGAATATTGCGCACGAATGTATTGCCCGAACGAGGAAAAGAGGCGATCCAGATCATATTGATGTTTTTATTCGTTCTTCCCTGATCTTGAGGGCTCTGTTGTAGATATCATAATCAGCCTCATTAAGGGCTTTGATCTGCTCCAGGGTTGACGCATCTACATCCGGTTTTTGGCCGGTAATATTATGTTTGATCAGAGAATACTTGTCCCAGTTCAGAAGACGGGCCAGCACAGCCAGGTCTTCTTCATAATGATTGGTGAAGCCAATAAAGAAAAAATCTTCAGGTGTGATACCTTCCAGGAATTTGCTCATGCGATTACGGTTGGCTTCGGTGGCAGCATATTCGAGCAGAGTCTTCTCCATCTTGGCCAGTATGTTCAGGTCTTTCTTTTCTTCATTCAGTTCCTTGCGCAGTATCTTGTCAAGATAATAGTAGTTCGAGATCACCCTTTCTGCTGGTTCCCTGAGCCAGGTAATCACAGGTGTTTCCTCCCTGATATCAAACTGATCAATGAGCTTTTGATAGGAGAAATGACCATGGATCACCTTGATCCCGGATTTCAGCTTTGAGGAATTCAGTCTCTTTCCGTTCAGCTCGGTATTCCTCCTTATGTCCAGTCTGGCTACATGGCTGGCACCGTAAACATCTTTCAGTATATTTCTGAAGCTTGTCCCTGCCGTTTTGGGGATATGCAGGGAAACCAGTTCAAGCTGGTTGCTGATCTTTCCGCTTTTCCTGAATAGGCTCATTCAACCCCCCTTATTAGTTTTATCTCATTATATAAACGTACATCTTCTTCATTTAAGCGTTCAATTTCATGCCGCATGCCATCATCAATATCTTTATACTGTGTCGCGCAGTCGTTATTATGCTTAAACCCGGCATTATCGTTCACATGCTTATAGGGGCCTCTGGAATTCCAACCCATCTTTCCGGCCAGCTCATCCATATCATCCTGGAATTGCTCCAGTATGCCGATAAAGAAAAATTCCTCAGGTAACATGCCTTCCAGGAAGGCACTCATCCGGTTACTTTTTCTTCCTTCCGTGGCATACTCGACCAGGGTGTAATCCCTTTTTTTCGTTTGCTTCTCATTGGCTCCGCCTTCACGTATCCTTTGCATGAAAAAGTAATAATTTGATGTTATGCGTTCAACCGGATCCCTTACCCAGGTGATGACTTTTGGATGATGCAGCTTGATCAGTGGCATAACCTGCCTCACCATAAGATGGGCATGGAAGGCACGGATATATGCAGGAAAGGTGTCGATCCTCAATTCGCCAAACCTTTCTTCCGGGAAAAATTCATCTCTCTCGTGACGATAGTCAAGGTCTTTCCCGTATTCTTTCAACAGGACATCGAGGAGTGAACGCCCACCGGTTTTAGGTATGTGGATGGAGATCAGTTCTATCGGATTATCAATGCTCATATTTATATTACCTCCCTCAATCTAAGTGCTTGCTGATACAAATCTACATCAAGACTGTTAAATTCGGCCAGGTCTGACCGCATTTTCTCGTCGATATCGCGGTAAGCTGTTGTACAATCATTATCTTTCGTGTACGCATCACCGCTTTTCCTGTGTGGCAGCTCAGCTTGCGATGGCCATCCCATCAGTTGTGAGAGCTGGCTTATATCATTTTCGAACTGTTCGTATATCCCGATGAAGAAAAAATCTTCAAGTGCAAGGCCATCCAGGAACCAGCTGGCTTTGTTCTTATTCTCATCCATGGCTGCATACTCCAGCAGGCTGAAATCACGGGTATGAAGCTTATGTGCGCGAGCCTTTCCTTCTCTTATCCGTTGCATGGAGAAATAGTAGTTCGATATGACCCTCTCCACGGGATCCCTCATCCAGGTGATCACGCGTGCATTATTCTTTGCAATGACCTCTTTGAGCCGGCCTGCCTGCAGGTGACCGTGTATGACCCTGGTGGTGTTGGTGATGCTTTCACTTATATCGGCAGTTTCCCCTTCCATGATATTTAACTTCAGGACAGCCTCTTTGCCGTAAACCTTTTTAAGTAATTGAAAAAAAGAGCTGCCGGCAGTTTTCGGTATGTGTATGGAGATGAGCTCAATCATCTTAGTCCTGCTTGATGCTTCCATCCCTGGAATATCCCATCTTTATCATGATGTCGCTGTATTTATCCCAGAATTTTTCCTGTATATCTTCAGGCATTTCCTCCTTCCAACCACCGCTTTTTCCACTTCTGAAAAACTGCTGATTGAAGGCGTCCTGCTCTTCCTGTGATAATTTTTTCCTTTTTTTTCCACCAAAGTGTGATCCCCCTTTTCGTTGAGAATCGAAAGTTGGGATTTTTTGCATGTCGGGTTCAGGAAGATCAAGTACTTCCCTGAGGCGTTCTATCACTTTTTCAGTGTCATTGACCAGCTCATCGAAATGGATAACCAGATCGGCGATCTCTGTCCATTCCCTGACGTTGGTACCCCAGCCACCGAAATAGGATCCCATGGGCGCCCAGAGGGCCTCCTTCAGGTTATCGATGTAGTCAGAGCCGGGTTCTATAATATCTTTTCTGTGATGCGCCATTGACACCAGGGCATCACGCCCATCCCTTACCAGGTATATGATCTTGGTTTGGG
>QMPN01000214.1 GCA_003648575.1 Bacteroidota bacterium | reverse complement strand
GGAAGTAACACATCAACAATAACCTATGGTTCACCATGAGATTTGTGGGGAACCACATTAACACCAGCAATAGTGAACAGCACCAATTTTGGTAGTAGTATTGTGGTGTTTAATAACGATGGTAGTTTTAGTAAAGAAGCAGATATAGAGTATGTGGAAATATCTATATATTATGAGGATGGACCTCCACCAGTTCAAGTTGTAACGAAACGAGTTACATTTTTTGAAGCATAATACAACATACACCCACAACAAACATAAACATAAATAGGGGATAACAATGGCTTTATTTGGTAATGGACTTTTTAGTCAAATTATCTTTTCAGATGGAATTGGTGGTGTTAATTTGCCACCAATTCCAGATGGTACATTATGGATTGATTTTTGTACCAACCAACCAAATTGGTATAATAAAACGACAACCCAACCAAATTGGGATGATAACACAACAAACGCTGTAAATTGGGTGGATATTGCCCCAGACACCAGCACTAATATAATTTGTAAAAACAAATAAAGGTAAAAACATATGCCAGTAGAAACAGCAAGCACAATTTCGGAACTTGATCCGTCGTGGCCACTTGGGGGTGATCCAACCAACCAAGGTGATAATCACATTAGAACTATAAAGGATGTGTTACAATTACAATTTCCAGGCTCTACATCTGCGGGTTTTAATATACCAATAATAACAACGGAACAAGAATTAAATTGGTCCGTTGGGTTGGTTGATAATATACAAGTACAATTTAATGATTTACAAACACGAATAACTGGGTTAGAAGGGGTGTTATCAGCAGAACCTGGAACCGCAATGGTTTTTTATCAAGGCTCTCCACCAACAGGATGGACACAAACCATATCTGATGCGGCAAATGATAGAATGCTTCGCCTGGTTACATCTACTGGTGGTGGAGTTGGTGGTACAACAAGCCCTATTATCGCTCACACTCATACCACAACAAGTCATACATTAACAACAGCACAAATGCCATCACACGCACATACTTGGGATACGGATGGACCACAATATGCAGGACAATACACTGGGGTTGTAGGACATCACCCAGATACAGCTGGTAATCTGTCTGGATATACAGGCGGAGGTGGCTCTCACACACACGGAAACACTGGTGAGTTTGCTGGTCCTCGTTATATTGATACGATTTTGTGTGTGAAAGATTAGTGGAAACAAAAATAATATGCCCATTAGGCTCACAATGTGAAACTGCAAAAACTGGATTCATTGAAAGATGCGCTTGGTTCGTGCAAATTGAAGGAGTCAGTTCAAACAGTGGGGAGACTGTTAATGAAAGTCGGTGTGCAATGGCTTGGATGCCACTTTTACAAATTGAAACAACAACAAAAACAATTGGTGTTAATGAAGCCATATGTAAAGCCAAAGAAGAAAATATAAAACGGCAAGATATGGCTATCCAACTGGAATTGTCAAAACTGCAAAACAACAACCACCAAAATCTATTGGAGATAAATTAATGATTTTTATGAAAGTGGAAAATGGGATGCCAAATGGAGTTGAACTCGAATTAGGTAATATCCAAACACCAACCCAAGAATTGATTGATGAACAATCATTTTATAAAGTTGTAGATGTAACAGTCTATGATGATCAAACAGAAGATATTAGTAACCCATCATATTCGTTAAATGGTACAGAAGTCCACAAAGTTTTTGGTGTTACACCAAAAACTTTGGACACAGTTAAATACAATCAAATACAATCAATATTATTATCATTTAATGAAAAGATACATTTAGGATACCCATCACAATCAATACATATGGTTGTCGATATTGTTAATTTAAATGCTTTGGATTTGTTGGTTCGTAATGCTATTAACACCAACCAAACTTCATTACACATAGAAGATTATGATAATCAAGCCCACAATGTTAGTGTGGTAAATGCTACAACAATGGTAAAAGAGTTGTGTGGTTATTATCAAAGTCAGGTGGACTACAAATTAAATAAATACACACAAATTCATAATGCTACAACAAACCAAGCAATTCTAAACATCAACTGGAACTAATATGAAACGGGAAATATTTACAGTCGACAATATGGGCAATAAAGGTATAAACACTGATGTTACTCATTGGAGTTTAGGCCCCGAATATATTACCGATGGTATTAATTTTAGAGTATTTGCTAATGGGATTCAATCTTATGGTGGGTATGAGGAATGGAGCACTTCTCCAGAACCTTTCAACCCAGGATATTTAATTCATCCACTAACACAAACTGGTGATTATTGGTTAGTTGCTGGTAGACATTCTGTCCGTTCATTTGATGGTGGAAACTGGACAGATATTAGTTCTACATCTGGTTATCCTGGTTTGAGTGTAGACGATGAGTTGAAATGGAATGGTTGTTTGCTTGGTGATATTGTTATTATAAACAACATTCAAGCCGAACCTGAATTTTGGGGACCAATCAACCCTCAAACTGCACTGAAACCACTACCATTCGATCCAGAATCATCCTGGTCTGAAAAAGGATATTCATTTCACACCATCCGAAGCCACCAAAACTTCTTATTTGCTTTGAATTTGGTTGAAGATGGGTTGGAATTGACAAATTCGTATAGATGGAGCCACCCTGCTGATGAAAATGGATTACCATTTACTTGGGATGCTACAGACCCATCGTCTCTGGCTGGGAAAGCACAACTTGGTGGTGATTCTGGTGCTATTATAGATGGATTGTCATTAAGAGATAGTTTTGTTATATATGCTGAATCTGGTATTGATATTTTAGATTTTACGGGTGATGAATTTGTATTCCGTAGAAGAGAATTGTCCAGTACAGTAGGTTTTATTTCATCAAATAGCATTGTGGAAGCAAAAGGTATACATTTTTTTATTGCTATGGTGATATTATGCGTAATGATGGACAAAACATCAGGTCAATATTACACGATAGATTACAAAGAGCCTTTACAGCCCGTTTAAATGCTGATACATATAATAGATCGTATGCTGTTCGTAATACTGCAGTAAATGAAGTGTGGTTTATAGTTCCAGATGATGAATCAGATTATCCGAATCTTGCATACATTTACAACTATGTTGATGATACCTGGGCTATACGAGAACTACCATACTTGGGTAATAATCCTGATAATATTGAAATAACATTTGCTAATTATGGACCACAATCAGAACCCACAACACTTTGGGACGATTGGGAATCGACTTGGGATGCACAAACGAAACCTTGGGGTAGCCAACGAAGAACCGTGTTGGATGATACTATTGTTGGGTGTACACCTGATAGTAGATTGGTAATCATCGATCCATCAGATGATAATACCAAACCAGCAAACACCCGATTGGAAAGAACCAACTTTCCATTGAGTGGTTTTGAACAAATAAACACCGTTACTGCTTTATATCCACACATTACAGGAACAGAAACAGTAAATGTGTCGTTAGGTTCACAAGATTTTGTTACTGGGCCAGTTAGATGGGAAATACCAGTTGCATTTACCCCAGGGGTAGATAAAAAGGTTGATGTTAGGACTACTGGTGCTTTGTTTTGTTGGAGAATGGAATCAACAAATGTTGGTAAATGGATACTGTCTGGTATGGATATTGTATACAGCAAAAATGGATTACGATAATGGCTTCAATTATATCAACAACAAGAATACCTACCGATTTAAAACTTTCGTTAACAGAGTTTCTACAACAATTTGTAATCAATGCTAATTTTGCAGTTGGTCAAAATGATCAATGTAGAAAATATGGGACAATTCCACAAAAATTATCAGTTGGTAGACTTTATTATTTTACACAAGCAATTACGGACGATCTTGTTATAACTCAAGAAGGACTGTACATATATAAAAGTACAGGATTCGTGTTTTTAGGATAAATAATGACAGATAATAAGAATATGACACACTCACTTGTACCTATAAATCTAATACCAGTTATGTGGGAACAGGTTATACCAATGTTGAAACCCGCAATAGATAAATCTAACGGCGAAACTAATGAAGAAATTACTAAACTGGATTTGATGAATGGCATCACAATGTTGGTTGTTTCTAATGTGGGTGATAAAATAATTGCAGTAAATACGCTGGCAGTTATATCGTTCAGAACTGGTAAAAAATCATTGTCCATTCCAATGTCAGGTGGTGAAGATATTGGTGATGGTATAAAAGGGTTTATGGATTTCTTAACGGAAATTGCAAAAACCCAGGATTGTACAGCAATTCGCGGTATGAGTATACGCAAAGTAGATTCAAAAGATGCGTGGGTTCGCACACTTAATAAATACAAAACAGATGATGAGTCAAAATGGCGCGTTATCCACAACATAATTGAATGCCCAATTGATGGGATCAACAAACAAATAATAAAAGGTGACGAATAATGTCAGGCGAAGAATCAGAACAATCAAGTGACTCATACTACAACCAATCAGTGTGGGATGCACAAGCACCATATCTTACATCAATGTATGGGGATATGAATACCCTGTGGGACCAAACAAACCCACAACTATTAGCAAAAATTCCCGAAATGTCAGAGTGGACCAAACAAATTGCCGAAACCACTGACCCATATTGGAAAAATATGATGGAAGGTGGCGTATATCAGGATATGGATTTACAAAACCAATTGATGCGCTCAATTAACACATCACTCAACAACCCATCAGCGACATCTGAAATCAATGCTATGATTATGGGTGGCGAAGGTAATAATTATGCCGATGCTATGCGCGACCAATATATGCAAGATGCATCAGGTGCTCACCAAAATATGTTACGCAATATGGATGCACGAGCGGCAGGATCGGGGATGAGCGGTGGCAGTCGTCACGGTACAGCAATTCAAGGTGGTATGAAAGATATTAATGCTAACCTACAAAGACAAATGGCCCAAACAGGCTATGAAACTTTTGATAAAGATTTACAACGCAAGTTGGCAATTGCTGGTCAAGCCGATCAAAACACATTAGCTCAACAACAAATGATGCAAAGTATGTTGGGTCAACAACAACAAGCTGCTGCTGGAGGATTGTCTTACGCTAACGATATGCAAAATATCGCGATGGGTACTTTGGCACCTTACTATGCACCTTGGCAAATGGCTGGACAATATTCAGCAGCAATGGGTGGACCAACCGTACTTTCTCAAGGTACTGGAAGTTCTTCTGGAAGCGCGGCTGGCGGAGGAGTATAATATGTTACCATTATTACTTGGAGCACTTGGAGCCCTTGGCTCTGGTGCAGGCGCAAGCATCGCAGGCGGTGCTTTGGCTTCTGGTGCAGGCGGTGCTTTGGCTTGGTGCAGGCGGTGGTCTTATGTCTATGCTGGGTGAAGCAGGTGGAGGAATTATGTCCATTTTAGGAGGCGGCGAGGATGAAGAAGGGGGTATGTCTGGTGG
>QMPN01000213.1 GCA_003648575.1 Bacteroidota bacterium | reverse complement strand
TTTATCAACTTTCATGTCGCGGATCATAATAGAATCCCCGATATCGAGTTTTGAAATGTCAACTTCAATATAGTCAGGGATATCCTTTACGGTAGCCATGATAGCGACTTTGCGCATCAGCTGTTTCATCTGACCACCCTTAAGAACACCGATGGCTGAACCATTAGTTCTGATGGGAAGAGAAGTCTTGACAGGTTTGTCAATGTCAAATTTAAGAAAATCCGCATGAAGTATTTTATCACTTACCGGATGGTATTGCACATCCTGTAAAAGTGTATTTATCACCTTGTCTCCAACGGTGATATTAAATGCGTTTGTGTCGGGAGTAAAAACGATATTGGCAAAATCCCTTTCATCCAAATAGAAATGGATCTGCTCGCCTGAACCATATGCAACACAAGGAACGAGTCCCTTTTTGCGAAGGTTCTTAGCATCTTTTTTCCCTACGTTCTCGCGAGGAGAACCGCTCAATGATACTGTCTTCATAATTAAAAAATTAAATGATTAGTTGATATAAATTAGAATTTAAACAATGAACTGATTGATTTGTTGCTTTCCACTCTTCCGATCACATCTGCGAACAGGCGGGCAGTGGAAAGAACCGTAATTTTATCTGAATCTCGCTTCATAGGAATGGTATCGGCCACCACCACTTCAGTAAATGGTGAATTTTCGATACGATCATATGCCTCCCCGGAAAATACCGGATGTGTACAGAATGCCCGTACGCTTGTGGCTCCGTTATCGACCATCAGTTGTGCTGCCTTGGTTATACTTCCGGCAGTATCGATGATGTCATCAACCAACACAATATCCCTTCCTTCAACATCCCCTACAAGCGCCATCTTGGCAATCTTGTTCGGTTCAGCCCTTTGCTTATAACAGATCACGAAATCCGTACTCATGATCTTGGCATATGTAGCTGCCCTTCGTGTACCACCGGTATCAGGTGAAGCCATGGTAAGGTTTGGAAGATCAAGTTTTCTCAGATAAGGGATAAAGATCGATGAAGCATACAGGTGGTCAACCGGTACATCAAAGAAGCCCTGGATTTGATCGGCATGCAGGTCAATAGTGATCACCCTGGTTACCCCGGCTGCGGCCAGCAGGTTAGCAACCAGCTTTGCAGCGATAGAAACCCTGGGTTTATCCTTACGGTCCTGCCTTGCGAAACCAAAGTATGGAATCACGGCCACAATGTGACGTGCCGAAGCACGACGGGCCGACTCTACCATCATTAACAGTTCCATCAGGTTGTCGCTTGGAGCAAATGTCGATTGAACAATAAATACATCCCTGCCTCTTATATTCTCTTCGAAAGAAGGCTGAAACTCCCCGTCAGAAAACTCAGTAACAATATTTTGACCAAGTTCAATACCGAATTCTTTGGCAATCTTTTCCGCCAGGTAGGTCGACTGCCTTCCGGAAAATATACTTACGGGGTTATTATCTGACATGGGCGTCGGGGTTTAAAGTTCTGAAAATCCGTGCAAAAGTACGGGGAATATTCGATTCATGCAAATGGAAAAAGTAGTTTTGAGGGTTGGGTGTTGGGTGTTGAGTTTAATTTATGGAACAGAAAAAATGGAAGGAGAAGAAGGATTCTCAATGCAAGGGAAATCTAGTTTTTTTTAATTAAAAAAGTATTGTCAGAGATCAATATTTTGAAATAGAACAATTACAATATACCGGCTTATCAGAGTGAGAGAATATTCGAAAATATACTTGCTGCTTTTGTATTTCCAATAACAATGATGTATTCATGAATGTGCGGCAATATATCGAGCACGACCATAAGAATAAATGAAGAGATGGCCAGATTTACGGAGATGATCCATACATAGAACAAATACCCTGTTTGCCCTGACTCCTGTTTTGTTACATTCCTATACTTGCTTATGGCTGAAAAGATCTTTAAACGCATGAGGAAGATAGAGAGCTTTTCCCCTCTCTGTATCATATATTGATACATCATCATGGCGGAAGCAAGGTGAATGCTCATAAAAAACAAGAGCAAGGCAATCAGGATAATGTCAGTTGAATTCATCAGTCCCGGTTCTATAATCCAATGAGTTCTGTTTTCATCGTATAGACCCTTTCTGCCGGTATTTCCATTTCCTGTGGCCCCAATACTTTGGTGACTGTTTTTCCCTTGCCGTCAACCACATTGCTAACCAAAAGACCCTCTTTGTAAGCATAGTACCAGGTAGATGTTCCGCTAAGTTCGCCTGTTGTGATCAGCTCCATATCATCCTGAAAACTTTTTCCATTAACGGTTCCGGTGAAAACAACATTCACCTTCATGCATTCATATCCATTGAATTCTTCCAGCTTTTCAAAGGTGTGAATGTTATTGAACTGCATGCTGACCTTATTATCACCTGTTTCTTCGACAATATCATCGATACTTTCCCAGCTGTCACCGGGTTTTACAGGATGACCGGGCAGGTCAGGAAAAAATGCCTGAATATCGCTTGAAATGCTTTTCGATTCACCCATACCATAATTATAGGTGATGTCTTCGGCCCCTGAAAATTCAAGCTCAATGCCAAATTTGCTCATGGTGAAGTTGAATGATTTACCGATCACGTCCTCAAGGTCTGCTTCCATGGTGCCGCGAGGGGTTTCTATCACTGATGTCATTTCACCAATGGTTACAACGTACTCCAAATCGTTATCCTTACTGGCCAGAGGCATAAAATTTAATACCTGGCCATTCTCGGCGATGATGTCGAATTCCTGTTCCATGACCTTCATGCTCTGGGTAAATTCAGACGTGCTGTTGTACGACAGCTCTTTATCGAGCTGAGCATCATACTTCATGTTCATCCCTTTTTTTACACTGCCCCAGGCTGCTTTTTTTGTTGCACATCCCGAAGTGGAAATTAATAAAGCGGCTAAAATAAATAAGCCAATGTGTTTGGGTGTTCTTAAATTCTTTGTTTTCATAATTCCGGTTTTAGGTTTATTGGTTGAATTGGTTGAATCAGTTGAATCAGTTGAATCAGTTAAATCAGTTAAATCAGTTAAATCAGTTAAATCAGTTGAATCAGTTGAATTGGTTGAATTGGTTAGTTGTTTATTATTATAATTTGCCTACTGCCTACTGCCTACTGCCTACTGCCTACTACCTATCGTCTACTTCCTTTTCTATTACTCCATATTCGACCATTACATTCACAATATCGAGTACCTCAGAGCTGTTTGAATTGGCGACCTCTGCCTTCTTCATGATGTCTTCAATGCTCAAGGGATCAGCACTGGGGAATGGCAGATGAAAGAGGAACTTCCCCTGTGGAATGCTAAGGTTGATCTTACGTTCTTTCCTGTCGCGACCCTTACCGATCCAAAGCGCCACATGACTGATATACTGCCCGTCACGTGAGGTTGAAAAACGCGCACCTGCATTGTTACGCTCCCTGATCTTCATCGGGTTCTTGCTCACCTCCTGCTGCTTGTTAAAAAGCGGGTTCAGGTCGATCTTCATATCGATATAGCGGGTGTTCAAAGCGTAGCGGAAATACGGGCGTTTTTTCTCCAACACCTCTTTCTTTGATAAGATATCGGGAGAAGCCATGGCCTCCAGGAAGTCCTGCACGGTTTTAATATGAAGGTTCAGCCTGGATGCAGCCTCTGATGCAGAAATGTCCTGATAGGTTACAAGTAACCTGAAGAGGTCTTCGGCATAATCCTTCGAAATGCAGGATCCCAATATGGCAGCTTTTTTAAAATCCATCTTATCCTTCTGTAATGATGTTCATTTTTAGTGAATCGAGTTGTTCGATAATTCTACTTTCTTCTCCTTTTCTGGATTGTTCCATAAATCCGATAAAACATTCTCCCAGCGACTGACAAAGTTTATCAAATGACAATGAGTCCTTGTACATGAAATAGTCCATTTGTGAAATATTTACGGTCACATTTCCTTCATAGTCGAATGCAACCCAGGTCCTGTCCTGATACTTTCCTCCGAAGGCAAGCAACCTGCCCATGGGGATATTAATTACGAAAATGATCCTGTTCTGTTCTTTCACCGGAATAGCGATCAGCCTTTTCCTGATGAATGAGGTAAATGAGCGAAGTTCTTCAGTTGAATAATCCATCCTTCCAGCCTGCATAGGACGCGTGGTCAGGCCATTCCCGGTCTCGTTTACGGGCAGGGCCGCAAGCTCAAGCATTTCGCGGGTGCGCCATTTCATTTTTCGCTGCAATGAAAAAATAACCATCAGGGTCATAAACAGCACCATAAGCCCTGCAATACCAATGAACCAATCTCTGTAAGCATTTATATCCCAGAGGGCAATCCCAAGCAGTAAGCAGCAAGCTAGAAGTTGGCCGATTACTGAAACTGCAAAGTGTGCATTATGGGTGCGGAGCAGAACAATAAGAGATATAATGGCGGCGGTGAATGTGATCAGTGCACCAAATGCCATGGCCACCCTAAAGCTTAGTAAAAGCAGCACGATGAATACGACCGATGCTACGATCCCGATAATCCCTTCGGTAGTTAATAATGGTGGTTTTAGTTTTCTTTGCATTGCTGTTGAGTTTATGAGAAAGGATGTGCTTTTACCTTGTTCAGGTCATACATGATACGCACTCCCTCCCCATTATTGTATTTTTCAAAGAAATCGATAAATAATTCTCCAAGCGATTCAACCAGCTGGTCGAAGGCCAGGGTCTCTTTATACTTTAAATAATCTTTTTTCGAGATCTGGGCCTGAACGTTCCCATCATTGTCGATGGCTATCCAGGTGTTTTCAGAATAATCACCAGAAAATCCCAGGGGCAAACGATATTCATCACCGGTAGTTATGGGAATGAGTATAATTCTGTTGGTTTCATAGATTGGCCATGCGATTAACCTGCTTTTAATAAACAGGGTAAATCCGGCCAGTTCATTTTTACTGCAATCAATTTTTCCAAGTGGCCTGGGACGCTCGGTGAACCCATTTGTGGTATCATCTACATTCATAGCAGCAAGTTCGAGAATTTCCCGGCCGCGCCACCTGAGTTTTTTTGTTGACATGATATAAATCAACGTAGCAAACTCTACAAATAAAATAAGGACCAGTGGCTTGAAACTGGCTACACTGACCGCAAAAACACCAACTTTGGGGGCGATCAGGGCAAACAAAATGATGGTCACCTGAAAAATAAAAGGGATTAAAAACCAATGGTTTTCAGTTCGGAAATTATATGCCAGGCTCAGGATTGCATATATCCCATATGCGAAGGCCATGAAAATTAAACCTGAGGTGATTCCAAACAAGCTCACAACAATTGCAAATATAATCAGCATAACCAGGGGCTGGCCTATGCCGTTTACAGAAAAATCAGGGCGGAGTTTTGATGGTCCGTTCATGATAATAGTTTTAATGTTATTCGATTGATCTTAGTTTTTCAAGCATTCGCTTTCCGTTCTCATTCTCGGGGTTCATTT
>QMPN01000212.1 GCA_003648575.1 Bacteroidota bacterium | reverse complement strand
TTTTTTCTTTTAAAATCGCGAAAATATCTTGTGATATGAGATAAAAATTTGCTTGATAAACTCAAATCAAAATTATAAGCAAAAAAAAGGGCTGTCTCTTTTTGTTTTGAGACAGCCTCTTTGTATTTATATGAGAATCAGATTATTTCTGAAGAATAATTTTTCCTGTATACAGGCCAAGGTCACTTTCGATCAGCACCATGTAAATGCCTTCAGCTTCGCTTGAAATATCAATGTTCTTGCTAAAGCTGTTATTTACCTGCATATCCTGCTCTTCGTATACCAGATGCCCGGTGGCGTTCATAATACGCAGGTTCACCTTGTCTACTTTACTGGTAGCTATTTCAAGCGTAAAGCTACCTGCATTCGGATTAGGATAGATGGAAAGTCCAAGTTCCTTGGCAAGTTCGCTGATGCCAACATTCTCGATCTCTACACTGTAGGTTTCTGAGAATGGGCCATCGCCGCAAGTATTGGTTCCCCTGACCTTAACGTTGATGGTTGACGAGCCGGTATAATATCCAGCCCAGGTCACAGTACATTCCATTCCATTCATTTCCATATTTGAATACACATCAGCGGGGCTGATCTCCCACGTATAGTCAATGGCATCGCCTGCTCCTGATGTAGTGTATACTGTTGTGGGTGTATCACCGGTATTCACGCTGTTCGGACCCTCAGGTGTTGCTGCCTGTCCGGGAAGGTCTAGGAGAGTGACCTCTGTTGATCCTTCTCCAACGTTCATACAACCTCCGGCATCCGATACGCTGGATACAGAATAAACAGTGTTTGCCGTAGGTGAAACGCTGAAGGTAAATGGTGATGAATTGGCGGTGTACGGCTCGCTATCGATCACGAGCTGCCATGGAGCAACGCCTGTGAGGTTTACGCTCAGGTTTGCCTGGCCACCTTCACATACAAATTCAGTTCCTGACATGACAGCTGTAGGTGATTCCATGATCATTACTATAAGGGAATCAGAAGTTGGACCTACACCTATGCTGTTCATTCCACATACCCTGACATAAGCCGCACCTAGATGCATATCTGACCAGGCAATGGTAACTTCAGTACCTGCTCCGGTAACGGAACCTGCATAATCGGGTTCAATAGACCAGAAATACATATCAGCTCCGGCAACAGCGGTAGTTGTGTAGGTAATGTCTCCACTGTTCTGACAAACTTGCTCATCGCCCTCCGGCATTGCAGGTCTATCAGTCACTTTTTTGATGCCAAAGAAGGTGAGATATTCATCCATGAGCTGAACCCTGGTTGAGATCCCTGCACCGTTAGCAAGTCCCCCAAATTCAAAGGCACAGCCGATAGTTTTGTAAGTGCCGGCATCATGTGCCACTCCGGAGAAAAAGGCCGGGCTATTGTTCTCAAAAATAATAAATGCGGGAGCTGTAGCATTAATATGGTCCATGTAATTATTATCGCCGGCATAGTTGAACGACATACCTTCCGTGAAAGTGCCAGCCTGTCCGCTCAATACGTCTACGTCATCGCTGCCATCAGCTACTCCACTGATGTTAAACATGGGATGTACTGCGGTAGGATCGTCGTAAAACCAGGTATCGCCACCCTCCATATACAGGTTCCCGCCGGCATTAAGGAATGCGGCGAGTTCAGTTCCTTCGGATGGGCTGAGTGTATGGTTGTATGAATAGATGCCGAGGCATACAAAGATCGTATTGTAAAGTTCTGCATTGTCGGGCCAGGATGTCGTATAATCAACACCGATTCCCAACTCTTCAATGGCGGCAAACATATGCGGTCCTGAATTATGGGGGCTGATATCCAGGTCGATGATCAGGATAGGCTTTTGTCCCACAGAAAGGCTGAACAAGCCCTGTGCCGTAAATCCGGTCTGGGCCTCAATATCAATCGTGAACTCCATAACGGTTCCCGGTGGTGTAACCAAATCGGGAGTCACGCTGAAGCTTTGCATGACTTCAGCGGCAGCAGCGATCTCTCCATAGTTTTGAGAAGCTGTATTAATGGTAAGCGTGGGGTCCGGGCATGTGAGATCGCCCATTACCTCATAAGCATCTGCACTACCTGTATTGCCCACATAAATGTTCAGGTTAGCCGTTTCACCCGGATCCAACTTGCCGTTGCCATTGCCGGAAGCATCATCCACAATTACCTGAACGTAAGTGAGTGCAACCGAATGTCCTTTCAGTGTAAAGCTGCTTTCCCATACATCGGTTCCGCTGGTGGCCGATACATTGAAATGTGCAGTGTGGAGGTCGGGGATGTCGTTCGCTACATCAAGTGCAAAGCCATCGACAATTGTTTTTGTTTCCCCGGCCGCTACTGTACCATAGGAGGCCTGTGAGTTGGTCATGGTGATATATGCATCATCGGTGGTCACGCTTACTTCAACGTTTTCACCATCTTCAACACCAACATTTTTTACTTCAAGGCTCAGGAGGATAGCTTCACCATAATCCATTTGCCCGTTGTTATTTCCTGCGGCATCGTTTATGGTCACATCATTCTGAATGATGTATGGCCCTGCCGGAGGGATTACCTCCACCTGTGCATGGTAGCGGTAATAGTTCGTTTTGGTAACAACTACATCAACGAAGGTTGGTGGTTGCTGTGCTTCTATAGGAATGGTGATCTGACTTCCTGTTCCCATACCTGTTCCGATAATATCTCCGTCAACACTGAGGGCGATGAGTGCACCATCATCAGCAGTGATGTTGAAGCCTGTAATTCCTGCCAGAAGTACATTGTCGTGAAGTACGGTCAGGTTCATGGGTACTTCTGAGTATAGCGTGCTGAATGCACATCCATGATGATGGAAGAGGTGATGGGTATGAACCTTATTAGATGGGTTGTAAGGCCAGTTGGATTGCTCAAGGAAATATTTCCCACTTGCATTTCCAAAGGCGGGGAGCAGGCCACGTGGGGCAGGCTCTGTATCATAATCGGGCATGAAGTCAGGCCACATATTGTCAAATAAACCCCATACATAGGTGTCGTTCACAAATGAATATGATACTTCTGAAGCAGCAATGAGGCCAAAAGCACCGGCATTTTCGCCACCATAGGTATAACGATGGAATTTCTCTGCAAAACACTCACCTGACATATTGTATTTCCCCGTTAAACAGTTAATAGAGAAAATGAATGAAAGATCGGTGTTGGTGAGACTGCTGATATCTGAACTTTGAAAATCAGGTTCACCCCAGCCAGTTGTGCTTCCATGATCGCGGTGCTGCAGCAGAAATGCACCATCATTCAGTGCGTTGATCACATCCTGGGCATTACCTCCCGACCAACCACCTAATTCAGCAGGGGTAGCAGGAATATATCCCAATCCGTCAGGGCCGAAATAATCAACAACCATGGATGTATTTTGATTTGATGACCATGAAGAACCCGGTGTTCCTGAATAGATCTCATTGATCCTGACAGGTGATTTTCCATGTACTTCCTTGAAGTAACCACCAACGGTTTCTGAGCAGATCTGGAACCATCTTTCAGTTTGCCAGCCAAGCGCTGTGATGGGATGATTGAAAAAATCTGGATCAGTTGGTGGATCGGTTTCATAATTTATCACCTTGCTGATCATAATTTCCAGGTGCGTTTCGTTCTGGGCTGTCATACGGGCAAAGATCACATCCGGCAGGTCGTTGCCTGAAACGTCGGCATAAATATTATCTGAGGCGCAGTATGAATTCCAAATAGGAGAAATGATGGTATTTCCAGCATCGCCATAATCGCCAAGCAGCAAGAAGGCTACCGGAGGGATGGCCCAGTTGGCATAGGCATCATTTACAAAGCTTTCGATGGCTGAAGTGGTATTACCACCTACTTCAGTAGTCGTGAAGATCCCGGTACGTATGCCCTGCATATTCCTGAACAGCGCCAGCTCTTCAGCATAAGAGATGAAGATGGGATCGTCGGGCGTAATGATCACATATTCGAAATCAGGTGATCCCAATTCCGGATCATATTGCGGATAATCTGCTTTTGGCATAGAGCCGTAGTTGATCATCATGTCGCTCAGGATGGGCTCGAACCAGGGGCTGCGGAGGCGGTCTTCACCAAAGCTGCCATCGCCACCGGCAAAACTAACTTCAACTTTAAGGTCACGATAAACTTTCAGTTCTTTAGTAACGGGATTGTACTGGAAAGGTGTGATGCCCAGGATCACGGCATTCATACCCCTGATACTTGTTATTTCCGACATGCTGACTGCTTCCGCAGGATAAAAGGCATCACTGGCGTAAAGCTTCATGTCTTTTTCATAAAGCATCGGACTGTTATCATTTTCGAAAGGAATACGTGGCGAAGGAGCGATGTTCACATTGGAAAATATTTCTACTCGCTCGGCCGTAACGGTATAATTCACTTCCGCACCATTGGGCACTGCAATAAAGCGGCTGATACCCGGGAGGTTGGGAGCTCCCTCATTGTTTGGAAGGAAAGATTCCCTGATCATAATGGTTTGCATGGCTTCACCTTTTAGATCGAAATCAACAAGGGAAAATTCTTCCATTGAGTAAGTCAATTCAAGGCTCTTGACATCAGCCTGTTCGAGTTTAAGGCCTGCATCAGACCATGAATCATCATACACATATTTTTGTGCGTATGTGCTCATGGTAAAAATAAGCAAGAGCAGTGTAATGAGGGTTGTGGTTCTGGATAGGAAACTTGTTTTCATGTGTTCAATATTTGTTTAATAGCTAATATACTGATTCAGTTAGGGTAAACAAAAATAGAATAAAATATTCCAACTCCTGCATATTTAACGTTTTAATAAGAAAAGGAGCAAGTCTTAAATTAAATTATTCCTCATGGCTTCCGCGAGCTTTCCCATTAAGCTCCCCTGATTTTCAGTGGAGATGTACCGCTTTGGCGGGACAGAGGGGTATTAAAAAGATTACTATATAAAATCCGGCAGTATTATTTAGCGGATAATAAGTTTTTTACATAGATTGCCTTCTGCAGTAATGATCCTGCAAAGGTAGATCCCTGCTTTCATGCCGGAAACATCGATCTGTTGTGTGAACATCCCTTCCTGGTGGCCGTTGTTATCCATAACGACCATCACTTCGTGCCCGAGAAGGTCATAAATAGATATCCCTACCTCAGAGGAGGTATTCAGTGAATAATCGATATGAACTATATTCTCTGCCGGGTTTGGCCTGAGGTTCAAGGCGATTTCTCCCGCCGACCATTCTCCCTGAAAAATACCGGTAGCGATATCGACAGGAGGGAATACGATAAAATCGATCCATGCACAGTCATCGCCGATTGACATGTAATCATCTTTTTCATATACCCAGTGGAAGGTATGCAACCCCTGTGTTACGGGGAAAGTTGCAAGCTCCCAGTTAAGTTCTCCTGACCATTCACCCAGCATGTCGTAATCGATGTAAAACCTGAGAAAATCCCAGTCTGCTTCGGAAGAGATCTTCCTGTA
>QMPN01000211.1 GCA_003648575.1 Bacteroidota bacterium | reverse complement strand
TCTGGTGTTGGAGCATCTTCATTATCAATACCATGTAATTGCTCCAACTGGGCAATTTCATCTTCATGTCCTACGTTATCAGCGTTCCTCTTTTCACGTGCTTTATTTGCAATTTCAGTTCGTACATCAACTGTTTCCTGGGTTTCATCATCCTTATCGGGTAGATCAGCCATCAAAGTTATCCTCAATTTCATCATAGGCAATATCGCCTAAATTAACAGCCTGATTTAACAAGCCTAATAAATGCAAATGCGCTTTAATACGCTCTTGCAATTGTGCAATCTCACCCATTTTACTGGGGTCGGTACGCACTAATTCATCTCTAGCATCGTCAGCAATCTTATTAACTGACTCTATCAAATCTTTACCGGCGGGACTGTTGAGAAAACGTCTTACAGTCTCACCTTTAAATACTAATATGTTTAATTCTTCGCTCAAAATGTATCATACCCCGCGTTCATATTACGGTTTTGCAACTGTTGCTTGTTCATTTCAACTTTAAGTTGAGCTGCGGTAATATCACGCTTACTCTGATAATCCATTTCATTCTTTTGAGCTGATTGTTTTAATTGTTCCAGTGATAAGTTCTGATCAGCCGCATAACGATACATTGCAATCTGTATATCATCCTGAGAACGTTGAGCTTCCATCATAGTACGTTGTTGTTCCATCTGCAATTTTTGCTGCTGTAATTGCAGTTCACCCTGCTTATTCTGGTTCTGAACTTTCAATGTAGCGTTTTCCTGCTCCATTTTCTGCATTGCCTGGCCCATCTCATCCATTTCCTGCATCAACTGTTCATCTGGAGTGGGTTCTTCGCCTTCTTCTGGTTCTGGGAAGAAGCGGCCACCATCTTTAAAACCTGCTGCACCAAGGATTTCTTTTGATAATTCTTCTTTATCCATTTTCTGTAACAGGTCAGGAGCAAATTCGCCCATCATCCCTAATGCGTTACCCAACTGTGCCATTTTAGCGTTCTGGTTAGTTGCACCGAATCCGACATTAACCCGGACATTAACAGGAGATTGTAGTAAATCTATCAATCCCTCTTCTGGCAACTCTTCTAAATCAACTTTACCGGCTGATACTGCAAGGACTGTCGAATCATTTTCATAGGTCTGTTCCAGTAACACCAACTGATTCAATACAGGCTCTACCCATGTTTCCGTAAATACTCTTAATTGATACTCAGTTACAATATTTGATTCAGCGGCCACCAGTGTTAAACCGCCTACTGTTTCATTCATTGCACGATTGGTCTGAAGTGTACCAGGATTAAATGTTCCTGTTACTTCATCATAATCTGCATTCATACGATCTTGTTCTTGATATGAACTACCTGTAACATCCGGAACATCATCAATACGCACATCACGGTCAATATCATCCATAAGAGTGATACTGCCGGGAGCAGAACGCATTAATGCCCTTGTATCGACATTACTGGAACGTCTGACAAAGAACCGTTTATTTAACGCCAGTTTGACGTTATCCATACGTTGATTGATGGTATCGTTCAGTTCACCCTGAATACCTGAGCCAATTTCAACTACACCGGCAGGGTATGGCTTATGTGTCTCAAAATCACAGAATCCAACCGCATAAGGCCGTACTCCATGATGATAAACTTCTTCCAATAGCTTGGGTTCAGTCAATAAAAACTCTGTTCCCATCGTCCAGAACACCCAATCCTTGCCTTCTTTCTTAATGATGTTCTCATGAACCCAGACAATACTGAACTCATTGTTCAGGTAATTACTGTCCATTGGATCTTCACCATTGGAATTACGAGCATAACGAGTGGAATCATAATCACGTTCTTTACGACTGGATAAAATTTTCCCATCATCCAATTCAAACCATTCACCCGATGCCATTTTTTCACGAACATCACCAATATACATGGGTTGTAAATTGATTAGAAAAGGACTGCTGTTGACAGGATCATCCCAGTCTGAGCCGGGGTCAAAAAGGAAATTTTCTACAGGTATAAGTTTAACAACTGGCTTATCTTCGTTCACAACGGTCTGATAAGTTGATTCACCCGTCATTATGTCAACTGCGCCTGTCTGCACCTTTTCAGCCTTATATGACCAATACTGTTTGGATATGACAATACCTTGAACCATTGAATCTTGATAGGCTCCAATGATAGTTTTAAACCATTTAATACTGTTGGCTAATCTATAATTCAAAACAGCATCGTTTAACTCAGCACTTAATACCTGTTTTTCATCGTATTCATTCTCTGGAGTGATTTCTACCAAATCAATTGTAGAGAAAAACGCCATTGTTGCAGCCGCTTCATTTCTACGGACTATTGAACGAGTCTTAGGTCTAAAAATCCTGGAGCGATGGGCGTAATTCTTTGTTTTGTACTTCGAGCCATTAGCATGAACCGATTTAAACATGGATATATTACGTTCCATACGACTTTTAACATTGGCTTCCACATAATCATCTGCCACTCTAAAGGCATCACGCGCAAGGTTCACCCAGTCAGCATCAGTCTGTTCCTGTGTCTGTTCAGTTTCAATGCCTTGTTGTTCAGCATCAATCATTTCAGCTTGGGTTGAATCCTGCCCAGTGTATGCGCCCGGAATATTATATTGTACGTCAGGTGTTTGTGGATTAGTTTTAGACACGGATAATTTCACCTTTATAATTACGTTTTAAATCGCCAATCTGGTTCTCTATCAACCGGCCTCTGCTTAAATTGTATCGTTCTAATAGTTCACCGGCTGAACGCACTATGTCCTTACCGTCATTGTCCATTTTATCTTGGTGTAACACAAACCCCCAGTTTCCAGACAATGCTAAATTCTTTATGATTACTAATCCCTGATACACCTGAACCGCCCATAAATGACCAGGATAATGCTTTAGCAGGTGTTCACCAATATTCTTAGCCTGTAATTGCTCAGTAGCGGTAATCTGCATACCATCAATAACATTACTGGTCATCGTATTGACTCCGATTTAATATCAAAGCTCACCGCGTTAGTGGTTACATTCGTTAATTCTACTGATGATACTATTCTAAGATGATAGGTTTTATTAGCTACACTATTAAAAGGTATATTGATTGGTAAATTAGTGGCAATCTGATTCTTTAATACACTAAACGTAACTATACCTTGTTGAATATTTAATTCATCGTAAATAGATATTCCAATTATTCCAGTATTATTACCCGCATCATCATGTTGAATATTAATAGTAGCTGTAACACGATAGATGCCTTCAGTCAGAACATGAATTGTTCCTGCCGCTTTATCAACAATAGTTAAATAACTACCTTCTATCTGATAATTATTTATTGCTAGAGGAGTGCTATTGATTGTTCCCGGTACATCACCTTCATTCAGAAAACCGATAACAACAGGTAACATGACATTATTCATTATATTAACAAATAATGATCCATTTGTACTATCCGCAATCAATACGCCACCAACCCTACAGACTATTTGAGGTGGTGTACCTGTCCATGCTCCCGGTACAGCATCACTAAGATACATTGGTTGACCTTCTACATGACCTTCAGTATTTATATCTCTTACAGAACCATGAGTAGTAACAAAACCTTCGGTTCCATCTGGAATGTCATGTGTCGCAACTCCTAGAACAATAGAATGTTCAAACGTGTCAGCTTGAGCCAATACAACCGATACCACTCCTGAACTTACCCCATTACCTCTACAAGCAGCACCATTAAGGATTGTCGCACCTGATTGATTGATAACTCTTACATAAGACTCCTGACCAATATTGAGCAATGTTCCTGGAATATCTGAATATACACCAAGGGAATGACTGGCATCATCATAGAATACTCTGCCTTCACCGTGAACAGGCGGGCTGGGTTGTGGTACGAAATCAGCAATACTGTTATCTAATTTTTTGGCAACACTATCAACGGCATTATCAATTTCAATGCCTGTGTGTGATGAATTATAATCACTCATTTATAATACCTTAAAGTTTTGTCCGTCAGAAGTGATAAAGTTTTCCCCGGCAGAGGTTATGAATTGTTTACTTGTTTCTGGTGTTGGTGGTGTTGGTGGTAATGATACGCTCGGTAATTCATTCTTGTAAAACCGTTTACCATTGCTCCACTCATACGTTAAGGTCAGACGCTTCCGTACAGTGGGATCAATCTTTTCGATCAGTTGGCGTATGTCATACTTGCGAAATTTAGTTTTCATTGCACAGCCTCACTCTTGAGCCATTACATGAATATCAAAAACGACTTTCAAAGTCCGATTTACCATACGTTTTCAACCTCTGGTATTAAATCAACTTCAGTGTACTGCTTGGGTATTTTAAACCCAGTAGCAAACTGCTGAAAACTGTCAGCACCATGACTGTGAGAATCATGTAATGGTTTATCATTCTTGTACGTGCCTAGCTTATCATCCCACTCTTTACGGTAATGGTCAAGATGCTTGATACCTTCCTCACATTTCTCTTCATCAAAGTAACAATTACCTAAAATGTCTCTGGTGGCCTGGATTGCATTGTATTTTTTGTCAATTCTACCCACCACCTGAATATTCATACCCAGTTTACGCAGCACATCGGCCCTAGTTTCCTCGTCCGGGTTGTCCAATGAATGAACATCAGCATCATGTGGGAAAAAATGAGTATCGAACACATACCCCAGCTTACCGATTTCCTTTACGTACCATTGTAGACTGTGATTACAGGATTGCATGTAATTTATGAATCGGTACTCTTCGGTAATCGCGTAATACTGCATGAACCAAATCGAGGTGGTGTCCCGTCCAATATCCCAGAACGTGTACACGGGTAATCTTGGTTCGTAAGATACTCGTCTAATCCTTCCTTCAGCGCGTACCATTCCCATCTCATCAGGAAAATAAGCCCCAATAATAGATTGTTCAAATGCTTCCTTTGGAGTTGATGGGTATTCACGTTTCATATCCTCTTTCTGTGTGATTTTCTTCTTACAATACCATGCCCTTTGTTCCTGTGAGATTATTATCTGTTCCATTCTCTCTAATAAATCAAAATATTCGTGCATATTCTTTGATATAACTATTGTAGCAGGGTCGGCAACATACGCAGGTTCTTGATACCAGGGGTAGAAGTGAAACGAATAATCATTAAGTGAAAGCTCTTTACCTTCTAACTGGAAACGTATAGCCTCCTGCGTCATATCAAAAAATGCTCCCTCCCTGCCTTCTGCTGTTGATTCAATGAATATAAATTGTCCGGGCGCAACTGTATTGAGCGATCCGGTAACAACTTCACGGGCCTTCTCTGGACTCTTGGCGCAGATTTTTCCGAACTCGCTGATATGAAGAAAGTTAGTTGTTCCCGAACGTGCCGAGGTTACTACCCGGACAATAGAACCATTACTAAACTTCATCTCCCGTGTATTGGACTTCACCAATGGATTTAATGCTTTCACGCTGAAAGGAAGGTTGTCG
>QMPN01000210.1 GCA_003648575.1 Bacteroidota bacterium | reverse complement strand
TGTCGCTCGACAGCATCATTCTCAATGCCGGGGTAGCACTCCCCAGGGCGAGAAAAACGGATTCCGGACAGGAAGAGATGTTCCTTGTAAACTACCTGTCAAATGTGATGCTTTCCACCTTGTTGCTGAATAGACGAATTGTCAGCAGAAACAGGGATTCAAAGGATATTAAACCCCGTTTCCTTTTCATTTCTTCTGACTCCCACCAGGGATCCTCTTTCATCGATTACGATGAATTTGGGAAGTACATCGACTATGGTGTAAATAAAGGAATCTCACATTATAGTTATTACAAACTCATATTAAACACCTATGCTACTGAGCTATCTCGGCGGTTAAATAAGGATGGGGATGAGGTTGAAGTTGGTGTAAATGTGATCTGCCCGGGACCGGTACATTCCGGCATCATCAAGGAGGCTCCATTTTTGCTCAGGAAGGTTCTCGGTGCTATATTCTGGGTCATCTTCCGTTCTCCTAAAAAAGCAGCCCTCCCCGTTGTGTATATGAGCATATCACCCGATTATGAAGGTCGTACCAATGCCTATCAGCACATGTTCAAGCACAAAGAGATGGATGAGAAGGTCTATCTTCCTGAAGAAGGGAAAAAGCTTTGGGGAAAATCATATGAGCTCTGGGATTCCATTGATCCCGAAGCTGAAATTCTAAGCCCCAAGCTCTAAATTCTAAAGAAATTCAAATGGTTCAATTCCTCAAAGAACCTCACCCCCTAAATCCCCCTCTCCTAAAAGAGATGGGGACTTCAAGTTTTAAGTTTGAAATTTAAGAATAATGGTGTCCGGTTAAAAACCTGTCTGTCTCCAGCTGAAGTATTTCTCTTTGATAAAACAGGTCGCTCGACTCCGCTCGCGATGACAGATCATTAATTTACTAACTTGGAAGGGCCTTTCATCAATTCAATCTAATTTTCCCCGGACAGTAGTAATTTGGGTATTAGAATTTAAGCGGAAGGAGCATCCCGACTTCCTTTTTGTATCCGGCATATTCAGGACGGCGTTTGAGTTCCCGCTTTTCCAGCAAAGGAATGCTGATCCCGACAAACATGAGTGTAACGGTCAGCGGTCCGACTATCATCCACCATTGATCATATCCGGCAGAGAGGGAAAAGAAAAACAGGCCCCACCAGGTCAGAATCTCACCCAGGTAATTCGGATGACGGCTGTATTTCCACAGTCCTTCCCGCATGAGTTTGCCCTTGTTCTCTTCTTTATTTCTGAATTTTTTCATCTGATCATCGGCAATATAGGCCAGTCCAACGGCAAGAATCATAGTGCCCAGCCCGGCTATAAACCACACATTCAATTCCAGTCCGGGACCCTGATAGATTTGCAAGAGCGACATACATGCCAGGAAGACCATGATAGTTGGAAAGAGATGGATCCCCAAAAAACTGATGGGCCAGTATAAAGTTGGGAAACCGCTACGAAAATTACGGTAACGCCAGTCTTCGTTGCTCATTCCCGGCCATCCCCGGTAAAAATTCAGCGTCAGCCTTATACCATATAGCAAAACCATGATTAAAACGATCATACCTAAAATGCCCAGATCCTGGATTGGCCATGCAAGAAAAGCCGCAATCACAAATGGCTGGACACTCCAGTACGGATCATACATGGAGGAATTATTAAAAATCATGGAGAAAATGAAGACCACGATGGTACCAATTACGTCTGCCATGAGAATCTTCCATAACAGATGCACATCCGGCAAAAACCGCCAGGTGAGAATCACCACCAATATTGCTATTACATAAATAAACAGGTTAACTACAATACTAAGAGATTTATTCATAATTTTAAATTTATTCATCTCACCCCCTGGCTCCCTCTCCTGCAGGAGAGGATGAAAAGGGGGCCGGGGGGTTAAGGGGGTGAGGTGCTATAATTAATCATATAAACTTATAAATTCGTAGGAGTTTCCCGACCACTCCAGAAAACGTTTCATATCTTCCACGCTGATCACAAGGCTGGCCGTATTAATATTGGGATGAAAACTTACTCTTTCTGCCTTCAGCAGGTTTTCGTCAATGAAGAGGTACACATGATCTTCGGCATCGTTGATCAGGCCAAAAAGCGATACCGATCCCCCTTCCAGGCCAAGGTGCTTCATCAGTCTTTGGGGGCTGGCAAAAGTGAGTTTCCCCTGCTTCAGCCTTTGCTCCAGGTCACGGATATCGAGCTGATACCTGTGGTCGCTGATCACCAGGTAATGACGGTTTCCTTTATGGTTTCTGAAAAAGATATTTTTACAGTGAGCGGAGTCAATGTCCTTCCAGTATTTTAAGGCTTCTTCCACCGTTCGGCCGGGAGGATGTTCATGATATTCATACTTGATTCCCAGTTCATCGAGGACCTGATATAGCGTTGGATCTCCGTTCATTTTGTCTGCTTTCGGCAAATATATGAATTCCATAACTTTGCAGAAAGCAAATTATCATATGCCTGTAAGGCCCGACATAAAATCATTACTGCCAAAACGCATCCTCGTTCTGGATGGTGCCATGGGGACCATGCTTCAACGTTACATGCTTTCCGAAAAGGATTTCCGAGGTGAAAGGTTTGCTGAGCACACACGTGACCTTAAGGGCAACAACGACCTCTTATCGCTCACCAGGCCCGATATCATTTTGGAGATCCATGAGGCCTACCTGGAGGCCGGGGCCGATATTGTCGAGACCAATACCTTTAATGGCACTTCCATTTCCCAGTCGGATTACGGAACTGAGGATCTTGCATATGAAATTAATAAGGCATCCGCTGAGATCGCCATGAAGGCAGTGCTGGCATTTAGTGAAAAGGATCCTGATAAGCCACGCTATGTGGCAGGTGCCATGGGGCCGACCAACAGGACCGCATCCCTGTCGTCCGATGTAAACAATCCGGGCTTCCGGGCCATCACCTTCGATAAGTTATATGATGCATATTACGAGCAGGCCAGGGGTTTGATCGACGGCGGTGCCGACCTCCTTCTGGTAGAGACCATTTTCGACACCCTGAACGCCAAAGCGGCCCTGTTTGCGATCAATGACCTTTTTACGGAGAATGGTCACAAAGTTCCTATCATGGTTTCGGGAACCATTACCGATGCCAGCGGACGGACTCTTTCCGGACAAACACTGGAGGCTTTTCTCTATTCAGTTTCTCACATCGATATGCTGAGTATTGGGTTTAACTGTGCCCTGGGTGCAAAAGAGCTGCGCCCCTTTGTGGAAGAGCTCTCAGAAAAGGCCCCATTCTTTACCAGCGTATACCCAAATGCCGGGCTGCCTAACCAGTTCGGGGAGTATGATGATACCCCTGAAGAAATGGCTCCGCTGATGCAGGACTTTCTGGATAATGGCTTTGTGAATATTATCGGCGGGTGCTGCGGCACCAGCCCCGAACATATACGTGTGTTTGCCGACCTTGCCGCAAAGGCGTGCGTTCGTCCTGTACCTGAAAAAGACAATTCGCTGCATTTAAGCGGGCTGGAACCCTTGCTAGTATTTCCCGGGAGTAACTTCATCAATATCGGGGAGCGTACCAATGTGGCAGGATCTATAAAATTTGCCCGGCTTATACGAGAAGAAAACTTTGATGAAGCCCTGTCGGTGGCCCGCCAGCAGGTGGAGAACGGTGCACAGGTGATCGATATCAATATGGACGATGCCATGCTTGATGCACAGGCCTCCATGGTATCTTTCCTGAACCTCCTTGCCGCAGAACCTGATATTGCAAGAGTTCCAATCATGATTGATTCTTCTAAATGGGAAGTGCTCGAAGCCGGGCTCAAGTGCCTTCAGGGTAAAGCCATCGTGAACTCCATCAGTTTGAAAGATGGTGAAGATGAGTTCAGGAAAAGAGCCAGCCGTATCATGAATTATGGTGCGGCCGTTATAGTGATGGCTTTCGATGAAAACGGGCAGGCAGCCAGCTATGAAGATAAGACCAGGATCAGCGCAAGGGCATATAAGATCCTTACTGAGGAAGTAGGCTTTCCGGCCAATGATATTATATTCGACCCCAACATCCTCACCATCGCCACCGGCATTGACGAGCATAACAATTATGCCGTCGACTTCATCAATGCTGTGAAGTGGATCAAGGAGCACCTGCCCCATGCCAGGGTAAGCGGGGGCATCAGCAACCTTTCATTCTCCTTCCGGGGTAACAATACTGTGAGGGAAGCCATGCATTCGGCATTTCTTTATCACGCTGTTGTAGCAGGACTCGACATGGGCATAGTGAATGCCGGAATGCTGCAGGTTTATGATGACATCCCTGCCGATCTGCTAAACCTGGTGGAAGATGTGATCCTGAACCGCCGCAAGGATGCTACCGAGCGTCTCATTGCATATGCTGTGAAAGTAAAATCAGTTCACAGGGTAGAAGAAAAAGCAGAGGCATGGAGAGAAGCCCCTGTAGAAGAAAGGCTCAGGCACGCCCTGATCCGGGGTATCATGGATCATATTGAAGAAGACTCCGAAGAAGCCAGAGCCAAATATGATTCTGCACTTGAAGTGATAGAAGGGCCGCTGATGGATGGAATGAACATCATTGGCGACCTCTTTGGGGCAGGAAAGATGTTCCTCCCGCAGGTAGTTAAAAGTGCCCGGGTGATGAAAAGATCCGTTGCCTATCTTGAACCATACATACAGCAAGAAAAGGACGGCGGGAAAACACGCCCGGTATCGAAAAAGATACTGCTGGCTACCGTGAAAGGCGATGTGCACGACATCGGGAAAAACATTGTTGGAGTGATACTAGGCTGTAACAATTATGATGTGATCGACCTGGGTGTAATGGTTTCTTCAGAGAAGATCCTTCGTACAGCCAAAGAAGAAAATGTAGATATAATCGGATTAAGTGGCCTGATCACTCCTTCACTGGAGGAGATGGTACATGTTTCATCGGAGATGAAAAGGAAGAATATGGATATCCCGCTGCTGATCGGCGGAGCTACCACCTCTGAGATCCATACTGCCGTGAAGATAGCACCGGTCTACGACCACCCGGTAATCCATGTTAAGGATGCATCGAGATGTGTCGGGGTCCTGTCGAAACTTTTTTCAAAAGAAAGGAAGGCAAATTATATTGATGATATTACCGAAAAATATACTTCGCTCCGCGAAAAATATGAGGCAGGCCAGAAGGAGAAAAAACTCATTCCCCTGGAAGATGCAAGGGTAAACAGACTACAAACTGACTGGTCACTGGTAAAGACCACCAAACCTGCTTTTACCGGTAACAGGCTGTTTACTGATTACCCCCTGGAGGAGATCAGCGCTTATATAGACTGGACCTTTTTCTTCCATGCATGGAAGATCAGCGGGAAATTCCCCGGCATTTTTGATGATCCCGTTAAAGGCGAAGAAGCCAAAAAACTATATGACGATGGTCTGGCTATGCTGAATAAGATTATAGCGGATAAGATGCTCAGGGCTGAGGCCATGATCGGTTTCTATCCGGCCGGGTCGAGAGGTGAAGAT
>QMPN01000209.1 GCA_003648575.1 Bacteroidota bacterium | reverse complement strand
GGCAGCCAAGAGTGCTATCCGCGACGTGGCTCGTGTGCTCAAGCTTCCACTGCCCGATGCCGACAGGCTGGCTAAGCTGGTACCGGAAAGGCCGGGGATCACCCTGCGGGCTGCCTATAAGGAAGTGCCTGAGCTGGCAGATATCAAGAAAAAAGGCAGTGAGCTTGAAAAGAAGACACTCGTCTTTGCGGAAACACTGGAAGGATCGGCACGGCATACCGGAACACATGCCTGCGGAGTGATCATCGGGCCGGATAATCTCATCGAACACCTACCCCTCAGCACCGCTAAAGATTCTGACCTCATGGTGACACAGTATGAGGGCAAGATGGTGGAAAGTGTTGGCATGCTGAAGATGGACTTCCTCGGATTAAAAACCCTTTCAATCATTAAGGATGCTATTGCCAATGTAAAGGTTAGCGAAGGCATCGATATCAACATCGATGAGATCCCTTTTGATGATGAACAGACCTATCAACTCTACCAACGTGCTGAAACCATAGGTACCTTCCAGTTTGAGTCGGAAGGCATGCGCGGGCACCTGAAAGAGCTGAAACCTACCGATATAGAAGACCTGATCGCCATGAACGCCCTCTACCGCCCGGGCCCTATGCAGTTTATCGAGGTGTATATCAAACGTAAACATGGTAAGGAAAAGGTCATCTATCCGCACCCCATGCTGGAAGAGATCCTGAAACCTACCTTCGGCATCATGGTATACCAGGAACAGATCATGCAAACGGCACAGATCATGGCGGGCTTCTCTCTCGGAAAAGCGGATATCCTCCGCAGGGCGATGGGAAAGAAAAAGATAGAGGCGATGCAGGCGCAGAAAGTGGAGTTTGTCAAAGGGGCCCTCGAGAAAAAGATCGAAAAGGAAAAGGCCGAGGAGATCTTTGGCATCATGGAGCGCTTTGCCGAATATGGCTTCAACAGATCCCATTCAGCTGCCTATTCAGTGATCGCCTATCAAACCGCTTATCTCAAAGCACATTATCCGGCAGAATACATGGCTGCTGTGCTTACGCATAACCTCAACGACATTAAGAAGATCACCCTGTTCATTGAGGAGAGTAAGCGACAGAACATCGATGTGCTGGGACCAGATGTCAATGAAAGTGCTTTTAACTTTACTGTCACCAAAGACGGGACCATACGCTTTGGTATGGGCGCCATCAAAGGTGTTGGTGAATCTGCCGTTATGGCCATCCTCGCCGAGAAAAATGAAAACGGACCCTTCCTGAATATATTCGATATGGCCAAGCGGGTCGACCTGCGGGCCGTAAACAAATCCTGCTTTGAGGCACTCGCCAAGGCAGGGGCATTCGATGGCTTCGAGGGTACCCACAGGGCGCAGTTCTTCCATCGCCAGAATACCGACGACACCATCTTCCTCGAAAAGGTGATCAGGCATGGAGGCAACTACCAGGAAAAGAAAAATTCGGCACAGCAGTCCCTCTTTGGAGAAGACAGTGAGGCGGAAGCACCCGACCCTGAAATGCCCGATTGCAACCCCTATACCAAGATAGAGCAACTCAGGAAAGAGAAGGAGGTGACCGGCTTTTATATTTCAGGGCATCCCCTGGACGACTTTAAACTGGAGATCGATAATTTTTGCGATACAAACCTCGCTGACCTCTTCGCTGACCCAAAAAAATATTTCAATCGTGTGGTCACTCTGGCAGGAATGATAACCGGGGCACAGGAAAGGATGACGCAGACCGGAAAGCCATATGGATCCTTTATGTTGGAGGATTTCAATGACAGCAAAAAATTCTTTCTCTTTTCAGAAGATTACCTCAAGCTGAAACACTTCCTCGTGGAGGGTTTCAATGTTATGGCGCAGGTCAGGGTACAGCTCAGAAGGGGAGGGAAGGACCAGCTCGAGGTGAAGGTGGTAAACCTCAGCCTGCTGGCCGAAGCGCTGGAGAAACATACCAAGAGCATCACCCTGACATTAAGGGCCGAGGAGGTGAGCGCGGAGCTGATAGGATTACTGAAAAAGATCATCAAAGCTAAAAAAGGAAACTGCCTGGTGAAGATCCGTGTGGAAGACCATGAGAGCAAGACCAGCCTGATGATGCAGCCCCGGAATAATGCCGTAAACCCGGTGCATTTTATCCGGGAAATGCAACAAATTCCAGATATCCGCTATAAATTGAATTAATGTAGGATCGAATGTAATTTCGTTTCCCTTGCAATGAAATAAAACCTTATTTTTGCAGTTTCAATATTGTTTAATCCTAATAAATTAGAAAAATGGCTTTAGAATTTACCGACGCTAATTTTGAGGAGCTCGTACTCCAGTCAGATAAACCTGTTATTGTTGATTTTTGGGCAGAATGGTGTGGACCATGCCGCATGGTAGGTCCGATCGTGAACCAATTGGGTGAAGAATACAACGGCAAGGCTGTTGTAGGTAAACTGAATGTAGACAGCAATCCTGGCGTAACCACGAAATTCGGGATCAGGAATATCCCCACAATCTTATTCTTCAAAGGTGGAGAGCAGGTCGACAAACAAGTTGGTGCCGTGCCAAAGCAGGTGCTGGAAGGTAAGCTCGAAAAGCTGCTTTAATAAAAACTCCATATCACAATCCTGTGAAGAGACGTGCAGTATTGTGCGTCTTTTTGCATACCCTGAAATAAGCATGCATGCCATATTCGATAGATCATAACAGGCTTCAGCAGTTTGGCTCACTTGAGTTTATCGCCCGCCAGGTGGTAGAAGGATTTATTACCGGCCTGCACAAAAGCCCGTTTCATGGTTTTTCGGTTGAATTTGCCGAACACAGGCAATACAATAGCGGAGAGTCGACCAAGCATATCGACTGGAAACTTTTTGGTCGTACGGAAAAGCTCTACGTAAAGCGCTATGAGGAGGAGACCAACCTTCGCTGCCATATCATCATCGACAATTCCAGTTCCATGTACTTCCCGGTGATGCCGGATGTTAGTATCGATAAGCCAAACAAGATCACATTTTCTATCTATGCTGCTGCTGCGCTGATCAACTTACTGCAAAAGCAACGCGATGCCGTTGGCCTCAGCCTGTTTTCCGATAAGATAGAGCTGAGCACCACGGCAAGGTCTACTTCCGTTCATATGAAGTACCTGTACTCCGAAATGGAAAAGATGCTGGAGCCAATAGCTAATAATGAACGTAAACCGACGCGTGCATCGGATGCCCTGCATCAGATAGCCGATATGATACACAAGCGCTCCCTGGTGGTGATATTCAGTGATATGCTGGAGCGCGATGGCGACCTGGATGAGATGTTTTCTGCCCTGCAGCACCTCAGGTATAATAAACATGAAGTGATCCTTTTTCATGTGGTAGACCGCGCAAAAGAGATTGAATTCGACTTTGAGAACCGTCCCCATAAGTTTATTGATATGGAAAGTGGGGAAGAGCTGAAACTGAACCCCGGCGAGCTGCGGAAGCAATATGTTGAGGGCGTGGGTGAATTCGTGAAAGAGCTCAAGCTGAGGTGTGGAAAATATATGATCGACTTTGTTCCTGCCGACATCAATGCAGGCTTCGCCCAGGTGCTGCATCCATACCTGATAAAACGGGAAAAACTTTATTGATCACTTATGAAAAAGCTATTTTTTATTTCCGTATTCATACTATTTAGCGTCATCATGGCACAGGCCCAGCGTCCCAAGGCCTTGAGCATACAGCAGGGATACGAATGGGAGACTTTCAAAGAATTTATCCGCTACAGCGAGAAATTTATCCCCGACACCAATATGGATGTTACCTTCTATTACCTCGATCTGTCTATCGCCATCGTCTCAGCATATATTCATGGGCTAGTCACCTGTAATTTCGAACCCGCGGCAAGTCAGCTCGATGAGATCCGTCTGAGCCTGAACAGCTCCCTGAAGGTGAACAGCGTTTCCGGTGATGTACTTTTTTTCAACCAGATCGGCGATTCCATTATGATCACACTGGATGCGATGTACAATCCCGGCGACCAGCTGCAGGTGGTGATCGACTATGAGGGTGTGCCTGTCATGGCGGGAGGTTATAAAGGATTACGCTATGAGACCCATCATGGAGATGAACCGGTGATCGCCACTTTGTCGACGCCTTACCTGGCCCACTACTGGTATCCTTGCAAGGATGGCCCCTCGGATAAGCCGGATTCGGTATATGTCGATATCACCATTCCTTTTAAGGAAATGAATGGACGGGAGGTCATCGCCATATCCAATGGTATGCTCGAAAACGTTATTGATAATGGCACGGAGAAGACCTATCAATGGCGTCACCGCTATCCCATCGTAACCTATTATGTGATGGCCGCTATATCCAATTATGCCAAATTTACACAGGATTATACTGGCATATATGGTGAGCAATATCCCATCGATTATTATGTGTTTGCCCAGGATCTGGCTACTGCCCAGGAAGGGGTGCAAGATCTTCCCCTGGCATTGAATGTGTTTTCAGAAAAATTTGGTGAATACCCATTCTCAGCAGAGAAATATGGTATGACACAGCTGGGCTACTATGGTGCCATCGAAAACCAGACCAACACAATACAAAATACCCTGCAGCCTTCATGGTTTTTGATCTCTGTGCATGAGCTGGGCCATATGTGGTTTGGCGATATGATCACCTGCAAGGACTGGCATCATGGCTGGTTGAATGAGGGTTTTGCCAGCTATTCAGAGGCTGTTTACGTTGAGGCCGTGGATGGTGCTGCGGCATATAAAAATTATGTGCAGAGCTTCGAATATTACAGCGGAGGGACATTGTACCTGGAGAATGCCAGTGATACCTTTAATGTTTTTCAGACCATTATCTACGACAAGGGGGCCTATGTCTTGCATATGCTTCGGGGCGCTCTTGACGATAGTGTTTTCTGGGATTGCATACATACTTATGCTACCGACCCGGACCTGATGTATGGGCAGGCCACCACGGAAGACCTGCAACAGGTTTGTGAAGATGTCTCCGGGGAAGATCTTGGATATTTCTTTGAGCAATGGGTATATGATGCGTATTATCCGGAATATGATTATAATTTCGAAAACCGTGGCGACAGCGTGGCTTTCCTTATCTGGCAGGTGCAGGAGAACTCGGGGCACCGACCTTTGTTTACCATGCCTATGGATGTGAGGCTCTTCTTTGCCGGCGGAGCGGATACTACAGTTAGAATATGGAACGATGAGATCTACCAGGTATATACTGTTAAGGTTCCCGGCGAGGTCATTATGATCCAGCCTGATCCGGACGATTGGATCCTTTGCAACAAAGACTACAAGCCTGATATTCCCGTGGGCCTTCATGAAAATGCTCCTGTTCATGATGAATTGCTAAGGATATATCCAAATCCCATCAGCGAAAATGCAACCATAGAAATTGCAGGCTCCGTAAAAAATGCAAGCCTATCCTTCTACAATATCAATGGCAAATTGGTAGAAAGATTAGATGAGCTATCAGCTGGCTCGTATGTGTTTAAAAGGTCGACGCTTTCGG
>QMPN01000208.1 GCA_003648575.1 Bacteroidota bacterium | reverse complement strand
TCAGGGCCAGGTTAGACATTTCACTGCAAGCATTGGAACAAACCTCTTTTTCGGAGAAGATAATGACCGCATTCATCTCATTATTATATGCCTTGGCAAATTCGATCACGCTGTCCATAAATGCCACACCTGACTTCTCTACGAGATCAACAAAATTCTCTTTCAGGAGGTCCTCTTTATATGCTGCAAAACCTTCACAGTTATCACCGATAAAGAGGCCATTGTGGAAATTATTAGCAACGAGGTAATAATTCACAGCTTTGATGAAGTGGTAATAGGATTTTACTTTCAATATATCGCTTACCTTGTGCTCCATCGGACTTTCATCCATTCTGGTGATCAACTCAACAGGAACATTATGCTTTACATTGGCGTTGTTGATCATATAGCCCAATACGGCATTGTCGCGATTCACTTCCGCACCGATCAGGTAAATTCTGCTGGCATCTTTCAGCTGTTCAAAAGGTACGTTTGCTCTTGAATTACCGACATAACCAAAGCCCCTGTTCAGGTAGTGGAAAGAGGTAACATTATTTGTCTTCGCCCCTGCCCTGGCAAGTTTCTGGATAAGGTACATTTCTTCATTACTCAGGCGTGCGCCGGCAAAGAAGGCGTTATCATCCGGGATTACTTCCCTTATTTTTTCTGCTATGATCTTAAATGCCTCATCAAATCCAATTTCCTCAAACCTCCCATTGACTTTCATCATAGGTTTTGTGACGCGTGATCTATCATTCAGGTATTTATAACCAAACTTGCCATATTTACACAGATTCCCGTTTGGATTCACCTGGCCGTCGGCACCTTCGGTGCGCATTACGAAACCACTCTTATGCTCGAAGTCGAGTTCGCAGCCAATTGAGCAATAGTTACATATGCTCTGCACTTTCTCCATTTTGACCGGGCCCGGCTTAAAGGGTACATTCTCGGTCAATGCGCCGGTTGGGCAGGTGCTGATACACATACCGCAACTTTCACACCTGGTATCCGTCAGTGATTCACCCATACTTGGTGCCACGAAAGTTTCAAATCCGCGGTTTACAAGTCCAAGTGCGTCGGCACCAACCACATCGCGACAGATCCTCACACAGCGGGCACAAAGCACGCATTTATTATTGTCGATCTCGATATATGGATGCCTGAAGTCGACGTTATATTCCTGAAAATCGCCACTGACACCTTCTTGTTTAGCATCGTATTCAGTAGCATATTTCTTCAGGTCACAGGTATAAAGCTCGGTACAGCCACATTCCATGCATCGCAAGGATTCATGGTAGGCAACTTCTTCATCATCATAGCCAAGTTCAACCTCCTTGAAATTCTTTCTGTTCTTTGGATCAAGGGTAGGCATCTCCTCACGTTTCTGCTCAGCATACTTGCCAACATATTCTTCAATTTCCTGCTTTTTGAAATTATCCTTTGCGCTGAAGAATTCTCCGGGCATTGGTTTTACTTCCTCTCCATTCAGGAAAAGGTTGCAGCTATATGAGGCGACCCTGGCCTGTGCAATTGCCTGGATGAGGGTTGCAGGGCCCGTTACTCCGTCGCCGGCAGCAAATACATTTTTAATGCCAGTCTGTAAGGTATCAGGGTCAGCATCGATGTCACCCCAGCGGTTCAGTTTAAGTTCACCCTTTTTAACAACGGTGTTGATGTCTTCAGTGAAATTCACATCTGTCTTTTGCCCGATGGCTGCCAGTACATAATCCACCTTCAGTTCGAATTCGGATCCCGGGATCGGCACCGGCCTCCTCCTGCCGGATGCATCTGGTTCGCCCAGTTCCATTTTCAGGCAGGTAACAGATTTCACTTTACCAGTCTTATCCTTATTTATCTCCACCGGGTTGGTGAGCAAGAGGTATTCGATACCCTCAAGTTTCGATTCGTGGATCTCAATCGGGTTGGCAGGCATTTCCTTTTCAGTACGGCGATATATCACGTACACCTTATCGGCACCGCAACGCATAGAGGTACGGCAGCAGTCCATGGCGGTATTACCTCCACCCACAACAGCTACTTTCCTGCCTTTGAAGTTATATGGTTTACCTGTTACCTCCATCTCTTTCAGGAAGTCGATACCTGAGAATACATTCTCGGCATCATCACCTACAACTCCGATCATCGTCCCTTTCTGAGAGCCGATAGCAAGCACTACGGCATCATATTTTTTCTTTATGTCGGCATATTTCAGGTCATCACCAAGGCGCTTGTTATAATGAAAGCGGACGCCCATTTCTGCAATATTATCTACCTCTTTTTGCAGAATATCGTTGGGAAGGCGATATTCCGGAATACCGTACCTGAGCCATCCCCCCGGTTTTGGACTGGCTTCAAAAACATCAATGTCGTGGCCTTCCTTCCGAAGGAAGAACGCAGCAGAAACCCCACCGGGGCCTGCTCCTATTATGGCAATTTTCTTTCCGGTCTCCGGCTTAATTTCCGGCATAAATTTGTTCTCTGATTCCAGGTCGATATCGGACGCGAAACGCTTCAGGTAGTCAATCCCGACCGGTGCTCCTTCATCAAGCAGGTTCCTTCGGCATGCAACTTCACATGGCCTGACACACACACGCCCGCAGATAGCAGGCAGCGGATTGGTTTCTTTGATCAGGGCAACAGCATCGTGGTACTGTCCCTTTTCAATATGGGATATATAACCCTGAACATCAACGCCCGCAGGACAGGTCTGCTTACATGGAGCAATACAATCGGCGTAGTGGTTACTGAGCATCAGTTCGAGGGCTGTCTTCCTGGCAGAGGCAATCTTGTCATTATTGGTTTCAATGCGCATCCCTTCCGAGATCTTTGTGGAGCATGATGGTTGCAGGCCCCTCATACCCTCAACTTCGACAACGCAAACGAAGCAGGATGTAAACGGCTCCAGCCTTGGGTCGTTACAGAGGGTAGGTATTTCAAACCCGTTTCTTTCTGCCAGCTGTAAAATAGTTTCCCCTTTATTGCCGGGGACCATTTCTCCGTTCAGAATAACATTTACCTTTTCACTCATTATGCAGGGTCTTTTAAGTCGTTTTAAGATAATTTGATGGCTTCGAACTTACACTTGGTATAACACACACCGCACTTGATACAAACATCCTGGTCGATGTGGTGAATTTCCTTACGGGCGCCGCTGATAGCATCCACGGGGCAATTCACAGCACATGCAGTACAGCCAGTACAATTCTCTTCAAATACAGTATAAGTCAAGAGCTTGGTACATACCAGGGCCGGACATTTTTTGTCGCGGATATGGGCCTCATATTCATCCCTGAAATACTTTATCGTGGTAAGTACCGGGTTGGGAGCTGTCTGGCCTAAGCCACAGAGCGAATTGTCTTTTATCTTGTATGACAGTTCCTCCAGCCTTTCAATATCTCCTTCTTCTCCTTTTCCTTCGGTGATGCGGGTCAGTATTTCCAGCATCCTTTTGGTTCCGATGCGACAAAAGGTACATTTACCGCAGGATTCTTTTTGGGTAAAGTCGAGGAAAAACTTTGCCACATCGATCATGCAGGTTGTTTCGTCCATTACTACCATCCCACCGGAGCCCATGATGGCACCTGTAGCATTTACCGAATCATAGTCGACAATGGTATGCAAAAGGTGTGCAGGGATACAGCCGCCTGAAGGGCCTCCCATCTGCACCGCTTTAAATTCCTTATCATCCTTTATGCCGCCGCCCAATTTAAAGATCACATCTTTAATGCTCATACCCATGGGCACTTCCACCAGGCCTGAGCGCTTGATCTTTCCTGCCAGGGCAAAGACCTTGGTGCCTTTACTTTTTTCGGTACCATATTTGGCATATTCCGCTGCACCATGCTGGATTATCCAGGGGATGTTGGCGAGGGTTTCAACGTTGTTGATGTTGGTAGGTTTCTTCCACAGCCCTGATGCAGCAGGGAATGGCGGGCGTTTACGTGGCATACCACGCTGGCCTTCGACAGAGGCTATCAATGCGGTTTCTTCACCACAAACGAAGGCTCCGGCACCCTCTTTAATATAAATGTCGAAGTTAAAACTATCGATGCCGAGAATGTTCTTTCCGAGATAGCCATTTTCCCTGGCCTGTTCAATAGCGATCTGCAAGCGTTTGATGGCCAGTGGATACTCGGCACGACAATAGATCACACCTCCGGTAGCCTCAATGGCATAGGCACCAATGATCATCCCTTCAAGTACTGAATGGGGATCGCCTTCAAGTACTGAGCGATCCATGAATGCACCCGGGTCACCTTCATCGGCATTGCAAATGATATATTTTTCGTCCGCCTTATTATTATTTGCGAATTTCCATTTCAAACCTGTCGGGAACCCGCCACCACCGCGACCGCGCAGGCCTGACTCAATGATGGTCTGTATCACATCGAGCCTCGACATACCATGTCCCGCAATCTTCCTTATGGCCCTGTAGCCATCCATGGCTTCATATTCCTCGATACTTTCAGGATCAATATAACCACAGTTTCTTAACACGATCTTTACCTGGTCATCAGTATATTCATTATCGACAGTCTTAAAAATATCAGACTGAACCACGTAGTCTTTAACAGGGTTTTGCTGACTAATATGTTTTTCGATCACCTCGACAACTCTTTCCTCATCGATCTCACCATAGAGGTACCTGCCTGTATCATCGATGATCTCTACCAGCGGCTCACGGTAACACATCCCAACACAGGATGTCTTTTTGAGCTCAAACTTGAGGTTCTTTGCTTTTTTTATAGCCTCAATCTTATCATACACCTTCCCTGCTCCTGCAGCGATCCCGCAACTTCCAAGGCCGACAATTACTTTTGTTTTCATATTATATCTTCAAAAGTGTTGTAAAATCATTTTTTTTCACTGGTCCTGATATTCCTCACGATCTTCACCGCCTTTGCACCGGTAAGCTTGCCGTAAGTCTCACCGGCAACCATCATAACCGGTGCCAGTGAGCAGCATCCGAGGCAGGCTACAGATTCAAGCGTGAACAGGCCATCCTCGGTAGTGCCGCCATCCTCTATTTTCAGGGCTTCTTTCAGTGAAGTAGAAATTGCTTTGGCATTTTGCACGTGACAGGCCGTTCCGTGGCACACCTTGACAATATGCTTTCCGACCGGTTTCAGGCGGAATTGGGCATAAAAAGTTGCCACGCCGTACATTTCGCTCAGGGGTATGCCGGTCTCCACCGCGAGCTTGTCAAAAGCCACCCGGGGGATATATCCAAAAATATCCTGTGCTCCCTGCAGCAAAGGGATAAGGTTTCCCTTCTTATTTTTATACTTTTCGATCAGTGGGTTCAGCAACTCGACATCGGTTGCAGCCTGCTCATCGATTTCCTGCTTAACTTCTATTCTTTCGATCCGCATTTTTTAATGGTTTTAAGGCGCTGACAAATTTATAAAATGTTTCATGTCAGCTAATTAAAACACATAATTTATATATGGTCTAAATTGTTAGCTTTTAGCCACATATGTGACTGGTTGTAAAAAGATTAACAGACAAAAGGGTTGAG
>QMPN01000207.1 GCA_003648575.1 Bacteroidota bacterium | reverse complement strand
CCCGAAACACTCCATCTATCGGCCATATAATGAGTAGCATTTGAAAAAGAATAGCCCCTCTGCCACACAGAGAAATCACCATTGATAAGTAAATTTTTACCTGCTTGTGTATCAGTATTATTTGCTTTACTGGCCCAATGTAATGCTGAATACACAGGTTGAGGTTCTGCTAATGTTTGTGTAAATGTTCCATTATCATTAGATGTAAAGATGATGACATTATCACCAACTGGTTGAACAGCATAGCTATCAGCCGTCATTTCCGATGCTTTACTATCCCAATAACTTAGTTGTGATTCTGTTGCGGCTGCTGTTGCTGTATCTGCGGCTGCTGTTGCTGTATCTACGGCTGCTATTGCTGTATCTGCGGCTGCTATTGCTGTATCTGCGGCTGCTATTGCTGTATCTGCGGCTGCTTCACTTCTACTAATAATTCCAGGAGTACCACTGGTCATTATAAATACAGTACCGTTATAGCGACATTCTAAAATTGAATTTATTATTAAATCATTTGCTTGTAATACTACGAAATCTGCTAAAAGTAATGATACCGGGCCTAAATTATTTACATTTAATGTAACTGGGCCAGTATTAGGAGCATCTAATTTAACATTAACCGTCATTCCATCAATATAAGCACTAATATCTAAAGGAACTGCATATTCATTACCTGTTGCTGTAGTGGTAACGTATGGAGTTAGAATTGTAGCGAAATCATCAGGACTGGGTAGTTTATCAAATCCTGCTTCAACACCATCTAATTTATTCTCAACATCAGAACCTTTGGCTAATTCATGCTTGTTTAAAGTGTGTTGGTTATTATAATATTCGTTCGACATTATCTCATCTGTCCTCGTTGCATGAATTGATACACAATACCCTGAATCACATAGGGTCTTGTAAACTTAGTTTCAGAATACATATAAGTTGAAAGGTTGTGTCCGATTGCATCAATATATCGTTCATCCTCAGCAACCTGAGATCCACTCCATACAAATTCATTCCATTTACTTACGTCCCAAACACCACCACCTGACGAAATTTTTTCATCATTGTTACTAATTAGATTGGGTGGCGAATTACCAAAACTTGCCTCTACATTTAATTGTATAACCAGTTCATCAGGTGAATCTAATAATATTCTAAGTTTATTAAATGTTTTGTAACTATCAACTGATTTTCCTGGATCTTCACCAAGGAAATGGTCATATACGGTTTGTATTGATGTAGGGATTAATTCACCGTTTAATGAATTACTTTTCTCCAATTGATACACATACCCATCTTCACCACCGGCAAAAAACACCTTATCGTAGAAAAATTTTCCCTGGGTAATACAAAAAAATCTGTGTTTGTACTCATTTGTAATAATTGAACCCGCTGTTTTACCGTCATAACTCATTACAAATTGTTTACCATCCTTCATGTAAAGCCGGTAAACACCATTATCATTATCATAAACTGAACCTGCGATAAGATTATCATCTTCATATTGGGAAAGTATCGGTCTGACTTTTAACGACAATGATAAAATTTCAAAATTACCATATTCTAAAACGGCATTAATGGAACTAATACCCTGGCCAGACATGAAGATTGAAGATTGACTGGATTGACCTGTCCATCTAAATGCTCCGCTATTGATAGAGTGTGCTTCTATCCTAAAGGGATCATCAGTGGCACTATTAGTACGTCCATACATGATGCGTATTGAATTACGACAATAAATAACTAAATCATCACCTACCACATGATTGAATCCTGTTATTTCATCAGGAACAATGAATCTTGCCCCACCTGATAATTCATCAAATTCTAAAGGATCACCAAGAGCAGATACAGAAATCTGCCCAATAGAAAACCCAACCATTATATGATCTCGCTGACCCACAATGAAATTAGGATAAAAACCGGGAATATCAGGAACATTAGTGAATAATTGTATGAAACCATCGTCAGGATGATACTGGAAAGCATAATCCACCCCATTTGCTCCATACATTTTCTCTCCGCCAGTAGCAGTATCATTAGACATTGTATAATTTACAAAGTCATATTTGCCACCTGGCAATAATGTTGGTGTAACTATTAATTCCCATCCGTTAATAGTGGATTTATACATAAGTGCTTCTGTACGACCCACATTATCACGGAAAGCATAAACATCATTCAGGTAAACATGAACACCTAATATGTTACCTTCACCCGGTACAATCTGAACAGCATCCCTTCTGTATTCATAAACATCTGCATAAAATTGAATCCCATCTTCCGGGATAAATCCAAATTCATTAAAATGTGTTAAATCATCTTGAATATTACAGGTCGCTCCATTACTAACGGTAATGCTTCCTGATTCCGTACCTGACCAATCATCTTGAGTATAGAGCATCCCTCTGGCATCATTATTAGCCCATGAGCCGCTTGTTACAGTAACCCCAGCAATTGCATTACCATTAAAAGTATCGTTCAGTACAGGCTCAGTACCCGCACCAGTGGTGTATGAAATACTACTTAATTTGGTGTTACTAGGTGATTCACCTCCATCGAATACTTCATAACCTTTGGCGCGAATATATCCACCGTCAATATAAGGTTCAACATTGATACCCGTCAATAATTCACCCGGCGTCTTTTCAATAGCAGGACTGACAACATCAATACCACCATTGAAATTAACCACCATTGATTGACTGCTCATTCAACCACCACTGTCATAAATTCAGGCTGGATAGTACGTAAATTAGTCAATCCCGGTAACTGGTCAGAACGTAGACGGTCAAAATATTGCTGATACTGCTTTGTCGCCTCTTGAGCAACTTCGTTAACACTGTATCGTTCCGCATAGTACATTTTGGCTTGTAGCACGATGCACCGATGATACTCTTCAGGAATTAATGGTACATCAGTATTATTTTCCAATTCAACCGGCTTTTTATGAAATTCATAATAAATCTGATAGTTTTTATCGGCAGGTTGGGAAAATTCAATCTGATTACTTGGGGAGATAGCACAGACAAAAGGCATTGCCGGTGATGTAGACCGTATAGAACGCAATTGTTTATAATCAATAACCTGAATATTTACACGTTCATCACCGTCAACAATCTGTACCGATTCTGGGTCGATATGCTTCATGGTTAATTGGGGTACTATTGAAACGACACCTTCAGGGATAACTTGAGTTACGCTAGACCAAAGAAAACGCCAGTCAAAATACAAATTCTGAATAGTGTAATCAGCAGTACGAACCCAATTGACAATGTGATTTAAAATATCACTTTGATTATTTACACTGGTCGGTTGGTTCGCTCCAGTAATACCACACTCTGTATTGACTGTTTGACACAACTTGAGAAAATCCACAAGGATTAATCCTCAACTAATGATAACGGTTTACCATTGCAATCAAAATTACAACCATCCTGTATCAATGTTACACCATTGTTACTACGTATCTTCAGATAAGTTTTGTTCTTGTCAAAAACATTATCTAATCCATCAATATCGCCAATATCGCCAATATCATCAATAGCAGCATCCGATAACGGAGTCTCTACTTTTTCTTTCGCGGCTTTAGTGGCAGCATTACGGGCAATAGCAGCTTTCTGTGCGGCTGTTAATTTACGTTCACTCATAGTGGTTGTCTCCAGATTACACCTGCATCAAGCATATCTTCCTGATTCAAGTTATTGTCTTTAGATTGAGCCTCACCAAAACCATTGCGCTTACCGTTCCAATCTGGATCACGTAATGTATAATTTTCCTGGGCTGAATATTTTATTTCATCATCATTATCAAAATCATCTTCATAGATGAATAATTGAGCATGAGTTTTACTCTTGGTTCGCATACCAATTACTCCTGTTAAAAAAATAACTGAAATATGTTACCACTAGGGTTTATTTCAGTTATTTAATTTCTAACATATCAAACTATATCAAAGTATATAATTTAGCACTTGAAGCTAAAAGAACCACGATCAGATTTAACGGATTCAGACTTACCTACAGGCTTTTGGCCCTGGGGCTTATCTTGAATCGCATCAGAACCACGAGGCTTTTTCTGTCCAAGAGGCTTGTCGTAAGATACACCTTTCTCAAGATTATCCATTGTTTTACTCCTAAATTAAACGTCAGATTACACTATTGGTACTTTGAGTATAACACCGAACCTGACGTAATTACATTAAAGGGTTGATTAGCTTGCGCCACCCCATTTAACAATGCGGTTCTGTGCTGCACCAGTAACATTGTGTACTATCCCGAACCCGCCAAGATAATACCACGCTACTCCTTTAGCACGACCATAATCCCCAGGAATACGTCCACGGATTTCTTCAGGTACTACAATCGCTTCCGCAACTGTATCTTCACCAAAGAAATACGCCTTATCACCGGCAGTATAACCGGCTGAGGCAATGTTAGTCTGCTCAACAAAACGCACACCTTCATAGCGACCGACTTCACCGTTCATGATCTGCTGATAACCAGCATCAATATATTTACGGATATCTTCTAACTCGTCTTTTAACGGACGATAAGTAGAAGGACGCGCTAAACAAAAGTAATGAGTACCGTCATAAGCCGGAATATCACGTTCTTTCATTTCATCGACAATCAACTTCACATGACCTGTCAGCATAGGAACTGCCGCACCTGTCAATGTTCCATCAACTGCAAACGCTACAGTCTCACTACCAGCCGCACCTGCTCCAACCGCAGTCAATCGAGTAGAATCGAACTGGTCATAAGCCGCTGTATCTAATGCTTTATTGGCATCGTTTTTCAGCACTTTCTGTACTACTTCCTTTACAGGATGCTTGGACAGATTATCCAGTTTTTGCGAGAACGGTACACTATTACCCTGTTCAGTAACAGTCAGGCTACCTTGGGAAATTGTGTAATACGTTTCAGGCATTGGCGCAAGTGCTGTTGTTGCACCAGTACCAGTATACTCCGGTAATACAGTACCCTGAGTTTCAACATCAGAATAAATATTCCAGTTGTACTCTTCACCTGAGTGTAAACCTTTTTCTGTGGCATCACGCGCATCACAGAATTGACGAAAACGCACCATTGGTTGTAGTGCTGTGCGTAGGGTGTCAGACAGCTCGTCACTGTACATAAAACCACCCTGGGCATCAATGCCCCATACTTGTCCACCAGCCATAATAATGACTCCTTATATTTCTGCTTGCCCCCTGTGCGACCGCATATTATTCACAATATCGGCTCGACTCGGCGGTTTTTGATTTGTATTTGATGCTCTACGGACATTGGCCTGTCTTGTCTGCTGAGGTAAAGACTCTTTTAACTTAGTCTTATCATCTGCAACATGATCTGCACCCATACCTATAGTATCCATCACTATTTGTCTCGTATTCAACCCTGCTTGTCGTAAAATTCGACTTGGGGCTTCATTGGGATATTGCTGTTGAAGTCGTTGAGCTTCACCCGATGCTATATCGTGCATCCAATCGTTTGATTCAATTTCAGGAAAATCCTGTT
>QMPN01000206.1 GCA_003648575.1 Bacteroidota bacterium | reverse complement strand
TAAAACCATTGGATGTTCATTTGAATTCGGTGATCTGATCGATGCAGACAACCCTTCAACGCAAAAAAGGCTCATGCTTGAATACCTCGAGTTCTTTGGCGACATTGTTACCTCCATTCCTGATGATGAAGCAACGGAAAACAGTGCTTCCATTGGAAAGATGTACCCGAACCCGTTCACGGAGCAGACAACGGTAACATTCAGCCTCCGGGAAAAAATGCATGTAGGGATCGATATTTTCAGTTTGGATGGCAGAAAGATCGCCACTCTCATCGAACAGGACCTGGGAGCAGGCGAACACAGTGTCATATGGGACGGAACTGATAGCCAGGGCAATAAAGTTAATAGTGGAATATACTTATGCACACTGAGAACCAACTCAGTAATTGCCACCAAAAAGATTATCTGTTATTGACAGATGGCTTGTTCTTTTCTATATTTGTATGAGCTATCTGATAATTCTTAAAAAGGCAACAATAAAACAAAACCAAAAATGAAAAAATCAATGTTCATCAAACGGTCACTGATTTTGTTTCTCGTATCTTTTCTTCTTACATCATCCGGCTATGCTGAGGAAGTTAAATATAGTGACAACCGGTCAAGCCAGGGTTTCACCCTGCTTGCTGCCGGGAATTCAAATGTACGTGTAATTCATTCCGTTAACAGTTTCAGTTTTAATGCAGTCAACATCAATGGTGAAGAGATGACCGTGATCAACATGCCCGGCGTCATGCTCCCCAATGATGAAGGGGCTCCCAATCTTCCCGGAGATGGAAGATATGTAGCCATGCCTCTTGGAGCCACTGCCAAGCTGAATATCATCAGTATGCAGGTTGAAACATTTCAAAATATTGAAATGGCACCTGCACCACGTATACCTTTTGAAGATGATGATGGTCCGCTGTATTATGAAAAGAATATGGCTATTTACGGGCAAAATGCTTTTTACCCGGCAAATCCCGTAAAGATCTCCGAACCGGCTAAGATCAGGGGCGTTGACGTTGTCATGCTCGGGATCACACCTTTTCAATACAACCCGGTAAGCAAGGAATTAAAGGTTCTGCGCAATATCGAAGTGGAGATCGTATTTGAAGGTGGGAGCGGACAGTTTGGCGATACCCGGTACCGTAGCAGGTGGTGGGACCCTATCATGGCTGATGCCATTATGAACTTTGAATCTCTTCCGGAAATCGACTATAACTGGATGCACCAGGGAGTAAACCGTGCCGGCGACGGCTGTGAATACCTTATCATCACCCCTGATGATCCTGATTATGTGTCATGGGCAGACTCAATTGCCACTTTCCGGAATAAACAAGGTATCCTTACTGATGTGGCAACATTGACTGAAGTGGGCGGTAATACAACCTACGACATTGAAACATTCGTCAACAATGCATACAATACCTGGACCATCCCCCCCTCCGCAGTACTGCTTCTCGGTGATTTCGGAACAGATATTAATTATAACGTAATTGCGCCCATATACAACAGTTACTGTGCTTCGGATAATATCTATGCCGATGTTGACAATGACCATCTTCCTGAAATGGCATTTGCACGTATCACAGCCAACAATGCCGCCCAGGTGGAGACTATGGTTACCAAATTCATCGATTACGAAAGAAACCCTCCAACCAACCCTGATTTCTATGACAACCCGATCACTGCGGTTGGCTACCAATCTACACGCTGGTTCCAGATCTGTGGTGAAGCCGTTGGAGGATACTGGAAAAATGAGCTTGGGAAAAATCCGGTCCGTATCAACGATATTTATTCGGGCACTCCGGGTGCCACCTGGTCATCAGCGACCAATACCTCTACTGTCGTTGATTACTTTGGCCCTAATGGCCTTGGTTATATTCCCGCAGCCCCAAGTACACTTGGCGGCTGGACTGGTGGTAACGCCACCATGATAAACAATACCATTAACAATGGTTCATTTATAATGCTTCACAGGGACCATGGCAGCCAAACAGGATGGGGCGAACCCTCATACCATAATTCCGATATCGACGGCCTGCAAAATACAGACCTTATTTATGTAATGTCGATCAATTGCCTTACAGGCAAATATAATTGGTCAGGTGAGAGTTTTGCCGAAAAATTCCACCGGCACACTTATAATGGAGCAAATTCAGGAGCTCTTGGCATAACAGCAGCTTCTGAAACATCTTATTCATTCGTAAATGACACCTATGTATGGGGATTTATTGATAATATGTGGCCTGAATTCATGCCGGACTATGGCACTGAATATCCCCAGGATTATGCCATGCCGGCCTTTGGTAATGCTTCAGGGAAATTTTTCCTCCAACAGTCAAACTGGCCATACAATACAAGTAATAAACAGGTAACATATCACCTGTTCCACCATCATGGAGGAGCTTTTCTTACTATATACAATGAAGAACCAATGCTTCTGACCATTATTCATGATGGGAGGATAGTATTTGGCAATCCTGATTTTGAGATTACAGCTGATAATGGTTCATTGATATCGCTCTTCTATGATGGAGAGATCATTGCTACTGCAACAGGAACCGGATCAGTTCAATCTATTCCCGTACCGGCCGTACCTTTGGGTGAAACTGTAATCCTTACAGTGACCAAACAGAATTATTTTCGCCATGAGGAGCCTCTGCCGGTAGAAGATCCCCTTACTGCAATGTTTGAAGCTGATATGACCTTAACCTGTGTCGGTGGGGAAATTAATTACACAGACCTGAGCGTGGGGGATCCTATTTCATGGCTCTGGACTTTTGAAGGGGGCGTTCCCGGCAGCTCGACAGATCAAAACCCGCAAGGAGTAGTTTATAACAGTTCCGGCGATTTTGATGTAACGCTGCAGGTTACCGCTGCCAATTCTACTGATACATACACCATTACGGATTATATTTCAGCAGTGACCTCATTGGACGTAGTGGCAACCATCTATGCTTCAACTCTTGAGATTTGTGCTACTGAAGAAGTGATCTTCACTGCGGAGGTTGTTAATGGAGGCACAACTCCCGCTTATCAATGGAAGCAAAATGGTACCAACGTTGGTGATGGTACAGATACTTATGCAACTACAAGCCTTGCCGATGGCGACATTGTTGAATGTGAAGTTACCTCTTCATTCTCTTGTGCAACTCAGAATCCGGTGATGTCAAATGCAATAATGATAACCGTCTTTCCTTCTTTCCCGGTAAGTGTTACCATTGAAACCGATACAACAGTCATTTGTGATGGAACCACGGTTTTATTTAATGCTTATCTTGAAAATGGTGGTAACGAACCGTTTTACCAGTGGAAAGTCAATGGCGTCGACACCGGGGCAAATCTACCGGGATTTGCAACCAGCGTGCTGGAGGACGGAGATATAGTCACCTGTGAAGTGACCTCCAACCTTTACTGTGCGGTAAATAACCCTGCCCTGTCAAATGAGATCATCATGACAGTAGTTGAGGTACTCACTGCAGAAGTTAACATCGAAAGTTCAGCCGGAGAGATATGTGAGGGTGATGAAGTAACTTTTACTGCAATACCTGTCAATGGCGGGACAGAGCCTGCTTTCCAATGGAAAGTCAATGGCGAAAACGTCGGTGAAAACAACGATACTTTAACTACAACGGAACTTACTGAAGGGGATGATGTATGTTGTGAGTTGACTTCCTCTTACGAATGCCTGGTTAACAATCCGGTTACGTCAAATCATATTTTTATGACAGTAAATCCATATCCTGAGGAACTGGAAAAGCCTTCCGGCCCGGACTATGTTGACTTACTTTCGACGCAAACAAGCAGCTACACCACTACCGCAGATACCACTCTGGCCTATAATTGGGCCGTGAGCCCGGAAAATGCCTGGGAAGAACTTACTGTTAATATGCATAACCTGACTGTAACCTGGTCTCTTACTTATATGGGGCAGGCAGTCATTAATGTATATGGTATTAATGATTGTGGCGATGGCCCCCTTTCTGAAGATAAGATAGTTACTATCGACAATACCACTCTTATCAGGGAAAATGGCAGCGGGATTGGATTATCCGTATTCCCGAATCCAAACAACGGAACCTTTACTCTTCAGCTTTCATCTGAGAGCAATGAGGTTGTAAAGCTTAGCGTCAGAAGCATGGTCGGTGAAGCCGTATTCAGTGAAGAACAAATCACTGTTAATGGTGAATTTATTAAAACTATTGACCTGAGCAGTTATGCAGAAGGTATTTACTTTTTGATTTTAGAAAATAACAATACCATTCTCACTGAGAAAATTATTATTCAGAAATAAGTTTAACAAAAACGATTATTATGAAAAAGTTTCTATTAGTATTTTCGCTTGTTATAGCGACTGTTATTGTATTTGGCCAACAAGTTGACCGCAATAAGGTTATACTTGAGATCGGGACCGGCACCTGGTGCACATATTGCCCGGGGGCTGCAATGGGTGCCGATGACCTGGTGGCCAACGGGCATCCGGTAGCTGTTATTGAATATCATAACGGAGATTCTTTTGCCAACACCTATTCCAATGCCCGCAACTCCTATTACGGTATTACCGGTTACCCCACAGCAAAATTTGACGGGATCCTCACCGTATCAGGAGGAAGCCATTCACAATCAATGTATAACACTTACCTGCCATATGTACAGCAGCGTGAAGCAGTGCCATCATCATTCATTATCGATATATATGGCACACATGATGGCAGTAATTATGACATGACAGCCATCATTCAGAAGGTAGCGACCTATACAGGCCCTGACCCGGCTTTCCATCTGGTCGTCACAGAATCAGGCATCCAGTATAACTGGCAGGGACAAACAGAGCTTAACTTCGTTTGCCGCCAGATGATACCGGACCAGTATGGTACTGTGGTCAGCTTTACTGAAAGCGACACTGTGATCCTGGAGATGAGTTTCACCATGGGCGGCTGGGCTCTGGCACATGTAGAATTTGTCGGCTTCCTTCAAAACAACAGCGGCAGGGAAATTCAGCAGGGCACTAAGTCCGGGGCTTTCTTCCTGCCACCGCCACCCCAGATCCCAAGCGTTGATTTCGAAGCAGATGCCACTCTGAGCTGTGCAGGCTACGAGGTGCAATTTACTGATCTCTCTTCTGAAAACCCAAGCAATTGGTTGTGGACCTTCCCGGGTGGAACACCTGAAACCTCAACGGAACAAAATCCGATTGTTATGTATGAAAATGAAGGAGTTTACGATGTAAGCCTTGAAGCTGCAAATATTATGGGAAGTGGCGATCTTGAGAAAACCAATTACATGGAAATCGAGTTCACCCCCGAACAGCCGTCTATCAGCATGTCTAGCTTTACGCTCCAATCCAGTGCCGGGGAAGGTAATCAATGGTACCGTAATGATGACATCATTTCCGGGGCAACCGGACAAAGCTATACACCAATACACAATGGCACCTATACACTAAACGTAACCCAGGGGAATTGCACTTCAGTTTATTCAAATGGTTACGATGTCATCTGGGTTGGGATCGATGAAGCGTATGCCAGCCAGGCTGTGAAGATCTATCCAACACCAAACCAGGGCAGATTCACACTTGAGATCAACAC
>QMPN01000205.1 GCA_003648575.1 Bacteroidota bacterium | reverse complement strand
GGTGACGGCATCCGCTTCCGCTTTAAGAACAATGCACATATCATTGGTGCCACGCATGTTGACATTGAAATTGATGAAAAGTGTATTATTTTTTCCGGAGATATCGGAAGAATCGATGACCCGATGCTGGAAGTGCCTGACAAACCAAAAAAGGCTGATTACCTTATTATTGAATCTACCTATGGTGACAGGCTTCACCCCTCTGTTGATACAGAAAAGCAATTCAGTGAGATCCTTCACCGGGTTGCTGACAGAAATGGTATCATGATCGTACCCAGTTTCACTGTTGACCGTGCCCAGGACTTCATGTACCTGTTCTGGAAACTGGAACAAAAGAAAGACATCCCGGAGTTCCCCATTTACCTGGATTCACCGATGGGTGTCGATGTAAGCAAGGTATTCAATAAGTATTACAGATGGCATAAGTTGGGGCCAAAGGTCTTTGATGAAGTATTCAGAAATACAAAAATGGTCAGGTCATACAAAGACACAGAGAAGCTTGCTGCCGATAAACGGCCGAAGATAGTCATCGCCGGAAGTGGCATGATGAATGGCGGAAGAGTGCTTACCTACCTGAAAAGGCACCTCAGCAATCCCGATTCAACCATTATCATCCCCGGATACCAGGCCGAGGGAACCCGGGGCAGAAGCATTCATGACGGAGTACATGAAATAAAGATCCATGGTAAATACTATCCTGTCCGCGCCCATATTGAGGATATTCAAACCATGTCATCACATGCCGACCAGGCTCAGATCATCGACTGGCTTTCCGGATTGCAAAAAGACCCGGCATGCATTTTCATCAACCACGGCGAACCAAAGTCATCAGATGCACTTCGGATCAAATTGCAGGATACTTTTGGATGGAAAGTTGTGATACCTCAGCTTGAGGATGTATTCCAACTCTGAGAATCGTTCTAAAAGACAACATAATTAGTTTTTGAGTCTCCATAAATTTGAAACAAAATCAGCCTGCTGTGATATCACCGTAGAATCCACAGAGAACTTTTACATAATATGTTGTTTTTCTTTCACTTAGAAACACACCTTAAAGCTATCCTCCGGGGAGATAAGAACAAGTCCGGTGCCTGAATAATATACCCCCTCACGCTCCCGGCCGAAAGAATAAATTATTTTTCTTCCAAAAGAATTTTGCATTTCACCAAGGAATGCTTATATTTGAGCGAACGAACAACTTATTATTAACCCAAAATTAACACACATGAGAAAATTTACACTTTCTGTGCTGATACTATTGGTATCAGTTTTTTTTATGGGGCAAACTGCCCTGGGACAAGCAATGCACTCCAAAACACTGGACATTGTTAAGACAGCCATTCCGGTTGTCGCTGTTACCAAAACTACGAATGATTTCGACTTTGCCGATATGTACTCTATTGACTTTGAGGACGAGGTTGACTGGACATTCGATTTCACACCATGGATGGCTGTTGATGCCGATGGGCTCACCACTTATACCATGACAGGTATTACTTGGCCACATGGAGGCGAACCACAAGCCTTTATCGTATTCAATACGGCTACAACAGATCCTCCTACACTTGACGACCCTGACCTCCAACCATATGAAGGAGACAAATTCGGAGCCTGTTTAGCAGCTGTTCCTGATGGTGCATTAGGCAATGATGACTGGTTCATCTCCGATATGGTTTCTTTGGGTACCGACAGTAAAGGAGCATCATTCAATTTCTGGGCTAGAACCTATACAGACGATTATGGTCTTGAAAGGTTCAATGTTGGAGTTTCTACTACAGGTACTGCTCCTGCAGACTTTACAATTATCTCAGGAGCCACTTACATTGAAGCTCCTATGGCTTGGACTGAATACAACTATGACCTTTCGGCTTATGCCGGTATGGATGTCTATGTTGCCATTCAGTGTGTAAGCTATGATGCCTTTATCTTTATGATCGACAACCTGGTAATTGATCCGGGTGCTGCCGGTGGCGACTGTGATAATTTCGATGCTTTAACAGCTGGCCTTGGTGTTGCCGAACAGTTAGGCGGACTCTGGACCACATGGAGTGGAACTAGCGCTGATGATGCATTGGTTACGGATGTACAATCTAACAGTCCGGACAATTCCTTTGTAGTTGATGCCGGTGCTATCGACCTTATACGTCAATTTGGCGCTGCTCCCATATCAACTGGTCAATGGATGTATTCTCACTATATGTATGTACCAGCTGGATTTTCAGGTTACTTCAATGTTCAGACTGACCCCACACCGGGTATTGGCTGGAACCTGGACCTGTATTTTGATGACGATGGAACCGGTCATTTTGATGGCCAGAGCACAGAAGTCTTTGATTACACACCTGATACATGGTTCATGGTTGAGATTATGTATGACCTTGACGCAGGATTTGGAAGGGTATATTTTGATGGTGCATTAATCCTGGAATTTGTAAATACCTTGACTATTGGTGGTATCGATTATTACGGAGCTGATACCGGAGGTGATCCCGGAGCTTATTACGATGATGTATGCTTCATGGAATACACTCCTCCTCCCGACTGTGATAATTTCGATGCTTTAACAGCTGGTCTTGGTGTTGCCGAGCAATTAGGCGGACTCTGGACCACATGGAGTGGAACTAGCGCTGATGATGCTATGGTTACGGATGTACAATCTAACAGCCCGGACAATTCCTTTGTAGTTGATGCCGGTGCTATCGACCTTATACGTCAATTTGGCCCCGATCCAATATCAGTTGGTCAATGGATGTATTCTCACTACATGTATGTACCGGCAGGATTTTCAGGTTACTTCAATGTTCAGACTGACCCCACTCCGGGTGTAGGCTGGAACCTGGACCTGTATTTTGATGACGATGGAACCGGCCATTTTGATGGCCAGAGCACAGAAGTCTTTGATTACACACCTGATACATGGTTTATGGTTGAGGTTTTTTATGACCTTGACGCAGGAATTGGCCGGGTATATTTTGATGGTGCATTAATCCTGGATTTTGTAAATACATTGACCATTGGTGGTATTGATTATTACGGAGCTGATACTGGAGGTGATCCCGGAGCTTATTACGATGATGTTTGCTTCGTTGAAGTTATTCCTCCCGGCGAGTGTGACAATTTCGATGCTTTAGCAGCTGGTATGGGTGTTGCCGAGCAGTTAGGCGGACGCTGGGGCACATGGAGTGGAACCAGCGCTGATGATGCTATGGTTACAGATGCGCAATCTCACAGCCCCAATAATTCCTTTGTAGTTGATGCCGGTGCTATTGACCTCATACGCACATTTGGCGACGATCCCATTTCAAGTGGCAGATGGTTGTATTCTCATTATATGTATGTACCGGCAGGATTTTCAGGTTACTTCAATGTTCAGACTGAACCCGTTCCGGGTGTAGGCTGGAACCTGGAATTGTTCTTTGATGACGATGGAACAGGTTATTTTGCAGGCCAGAGTACAGAAACCTATGTATACACACCTGATTCATGGTTCATGGTTGAGATTATTTATGACTTTTACGCAGGAACAGGCCAGGTATTTTTTGATGGTGTATTTATTGTTGAATTTGTAAATGCAGAGACCATTGGTGGTATTGATTATTTCGGAGCTGATACCGGAGGTGATCCCGGAGCATATTACGATGATGTATGCTTCATGGCATATGTTCCTCCACCAGACTGTGATAATTTCGATGCTTTAACAGTTGGCAGCGGTGTTGCTGACCAGTTAGGCGGACTCTGGACCACATGGAGTGGAACCAGCGCTGATGATGCTATGGTTTCGGATGCGCAATCTTACAGCCCTGACAATTCCTTTGTAGTTGATGCCGGTGCTATCGACCTTATTCGTCAATTTGACGCCGTTCCTTTATCAGCCGGTCAATGGTTGTATTCTCACTATATATATGTACCAACAGGATTTTCAGGTTACTTCAATGTTCAGACTGACCCCACACCGGGTGTAGGCTGGAACCTGGATCTGTATTTTGATGACGATGGAACAGGTCATTTTGATGGCCAGAGTACAGAAACCTTTGATTACACACCTGATACCTGGATCAAGATTGAGATCAATTATGACCTTGATGCAGGATTGGCCGAGGTATTGTTTGATGGCGTAACTATCCTGGAATTTGTAAATACCCTTACTATTGGTGGTATTGATTATTACGGATCTGATAGTGGAGGCCTTCCGGGAGCATTCTACGATGATGTATGCTTTGGTATTGGTTGGGAAATCGTAGGTATTGACGAAATCATCATGTCCAATACTATAGTGGTTTATCCAAACCCAGCATCAAGCAGGATCACAATAGAGTCAGAAAGTATTATTGATGAAGTCAGGATATATAACAATATGGGTCAGTTAGTATATTCAGGCCAATTCGATAATAACCAGATAATGGTGAATACTTCAACCTTCATCACAGGCATGTACATTGTACAGGTCAGAAGCGGTGAAGCTGTTGAAATCCGTAAACTTATAATTGAATAAGTTTAAGGGGTAGGATTATCAAAAAAGGGGCTTCGGCCCCTTTTTTTTATGGCATGATTCATGCATAAATATGCAATAAAAGATAATAGGTGGTGTTAATAGGTATAGCAGATGAATATAAAGCCTTAATCAAGCTGGGTCTGTCTAAAAAGAATACACTTATAAATAGCCCGCAAAATAATATTGTATATTTGCTTCCATAAAATAACCGTCTCTATGAAAAGGATCTTGTTATCAGTTGTTGGCATCTTAATTATCGGGTCTGTATTTTCCCAGGTGGTGAGCGAATCAACGATCAGGAAGTTTAACATTGGCGTCGGTATGTCAACAGACATCTGGCAGGGGCTGCCTCCTGACATGAAGGCACGTACCATCAACCAGGGTGCACAGGTATTTGGGATGTACAATTACAGGGTCAAAGAAAGTTCGGTCTATCTTGCAGGAGGAATTGGCATGGGTATGCATAACCTGTATTCCAATAACTATATCTCTGATGTCAGGGCTGACTCTATTTCATTTCTGAAGATACCCGGCGACGTCGACTATAAGAAAAGCAAACTGTCACTGACATATATTGACGTGCCCCTGGAGTTCAGGATCAAAACAGATAAGCATTTTCGTATTGCCTTTGGTTTTAAATTCGGGTTCCTGATCGATGCGCACACTAAGTATAAAGGCAACCGTTTTACTATTGCCGACGACGGAACTACTGAAACTGATCGTGTGAATGTAAAAGTTAAGTCGAAAGACGTAAAGCAGGTAGAAACCTGGCGCTACGGGCCAACTTTCCGTATCGGGTATAAGTGGTTTAACCTTACAGTATATTACCAGCTCTCAAAGGTGTTTAAAGTAGATAAAGGACCACAGCTTTACCCTATCTCTATCGGGCTGGCGGTTATTCCGTTCTAAATCAATTTTACTTAGTAATAGAGGATCAACAGGAAGGTTCCAAAAAAACCAAGCCTGTTTTCGCCAAATGGGTCACCCATGGCAAAGATTGCACGATGTATGAGATGGAACGAAGTGCTGCTAACCTTTGAATATCGGGCAATCGCTCAATCTCCTCAATCGCTCAATTAAAAACG
>QMPN01000204.1 GCA_003648575.1 Bacteroidota bacterium | reverse complement strand
TCCACATCCAGGGAAAAATCAGCTGATAAATTCAAGGATGTGAAAGATGTCAGAGTATACAAGCACAATGGGCTTTATAAATATACTTCCGGGGATTTTATCTCCTTCAGCGAAGCTATCAAGCTTCAAAACCAGGTACGAGTGCAAAAGAAATACCGCGATGCCTTCATTGTTGCTTTCAAAAACGGCGACCGTATCGATGTGGATGAAGCCCGTGAGATTACCGGACAATAAACCCTTTTAATCCCTGCTTTTCTGAACTTTTCACATTAATTATGAAACCTGAAAGATTGATTAATAGTAAAATTTGTTAACTTTGTAATAAACCCTTCATATTTTGAAGTATAAAAGGGAAATAGGAATCGGTCTTGTTTTTATTGTCGCCCTGGCATTATTTATCTGGGGGTTTAGCTATTTGAAAGGATTTAACCTTTTCAAGGAGCAGCGTGTATTGTATGCTGTATATCAGCGGGTTAGCGGCCTCACCAAGGCAAACCCGGTTTCAATCAACGGGCTGAAGGTAGGACAGGTTTCTGACATCTATTTCAATCCTGATTTTTCAGGGGAAATAGTTGTCGAGATAACTATTGAAACAGAAATCCCGATACCTAAAAACTCTGTGGCGCTGATATATAGCTCCGATCTGATGGGTTCCAAAGCGATCAACTTACAGCTTAGTAATGATTCCTTGTTTGTGAACAACGGGGACACCCTGAACACCAAAGTAGAAGCAAGCCTGAAGGAAGCCGTGAACCAGCAGATACAGCCACTTAAGGCAAAGGCAGAGGAATTGATCATGTCTATCGACACAGTAGTTACCGTGATCAAACAAATCTTCAATGAACAAGCAAGGGAGAACCTTACCAGCAGCCTGGCAAGTATAGAAAAAACCTTTGCCAACCTTGAAAGCGCTTCTTACAACCTTGATGAAATGATCGCGGCGGAAAAGGTCAGGTTGGCAGAAATCATGTTTAACCTCGAATCCATTACAACCACTATACGGGAGAATGAAGATAATATTGAGAATATCCTTACAAATTTCTCCTCAATTTCAGATTCGCTTGCCAAAGCAGAGATCCCTCAAACTTTTGCCAACATCAACAAGGTAGTGGGGGATGTAGCCGGGATCATTGAAAAAATCAATAATGGAGAAGGTTCAATTGGAATGCTGATCAATGATGAAGGCCTGTACCGGGATCTGCAGAAATCTGCCGAACAACTTCACCTGCTGATGGAAGATATCCGGGTGAATCCGAAGAGGTATGTGAGGTTTTCTCTATTCTAGTAATACGTATCAGGCATTAAATACCCAGATATATCCGATATCCGAAATTCGAAATTCGAAATTCGAATTCTGATCTCTGATTTCTGATTTCTGATTTCCGGTCTTCCCCGTACCCCGCACCACGCACCCCATACCCACTTTATTCATCACTAAAATCCCTCAGCAACTTCCTGTATTCAGAAAACACATTTGCACGTGAAATAAAGCCGATGTATTTACCGTCCTTTAGAACCGGGAGGTTATAGTTGCGGGTTTCCTGGAACTTGCGGGCCACCTCTTCCATCGATTCCTCAGGGTCAATGGAGGTTCCGGGCATAAACATCATGCTGCTCACTGTTTTTTCATCATATAATTCCGGCTTGAACATGATGTGGCGGATATCATCGAGCACAACTATACCACAGAAAGTGCCGTCATCCTCGATAACAGGATAGATATTCCTTTTTGAGTCGGCAATGACTTTCACCAGGTCGCCCAATTTATCGTCAGGTGTAACTGTCTTAAAATCCCTTTCGATAAGCTTGTTCACAGTCATCATGCTGAGGATGGCCTTATCCTTATGATGTGTGATCAGTTCCCCGCGCCGGGCCAGCTGGTGGGTATAAACAGAATTCTTAACAAAGATCTTTATCGTGGCATAAGAAATGGTGGCCGTTACCATAAGCGGAACAAAAAGCTGATAGCCGGTAGTGATCTCTGCAATAAGGAATACGGCCGTCAGGGGAGCATGCAATACACCTGCTATCAGGCCTCCCATCCCGACCAATGCAAAATTGCTTGCATTAAGATGATTTACACCTAGATATTTTAGAAAGGTTGTAAAAAACAAGCCCGTAAAAGCACCCATGAACAGTGTAGGGGCAAATATCCCCCCGATGCCGCCAGCCCCGAAAGTTACAGATGTGGCGATCGCTTTTAAAAAGATGATGAGCAGGAAAAGTATGAAAACCATGATGATCTCATCCTGCAGGCCATAAAACAGGCTGTTGTTGAAAAGAGGGCTGTAATCACCCTGCAGGCAGGAGTTCACTGCATCATAGCCCTCACCATACAGGCTGGGGAAAAAGAATATCAATATACCAAGAATGACGCCACCGGTAATCCATTTTACATACCATATATTTATCCTCTCGAAACTTGATTCGACAAATATGTACATCTTGGTAAAATATACTGAAACGAGGCCTGCCAGAAGCCCGAGAAGAATATAATACGGAATATCTTTCAGCGTAAAACTTACTCCGAGATCAAGGGGGTACATCACTGCCTGGCCTAGGAAAAAGTATGACGTCAGAACGCCGGTGACTGAAGCGATAAGCAGGGGTATGAGCGATGCCATGGTAAGGTCGATCATGATCACCTCAATGGCAAATACAACGGCTGCGATCGGGGATTTAAAGATGGCACTCATGGCTGCTGCACTTGCAAGTCCGAGAAGCAGGGTGATCTGCTTGTAATTCAGCCTGAACAACTGCCCCAGATTTGAACCAATGGCGGCACCTGTTGCAACTGTCGGGCCTTCCAACCCTACCGAACCACCGAAGCCCACTGTGAAAACACTGGTAAAAATAGAAGAGAATATGTTATGCCGCTTGATGACCCCATGCGTTCGTGAGATCGCAAACAATACACTGGGAATGCCATGCCCGACATGTTGTCTGGCAACAAAGCGGATATAGAGAACAGTGATCAGGATTCCAATGGCAGGGAGGAAGAAAAACAGGTAATTCTGATAGTTGATCACAATGTTGCTGGTAAGCAGTTCCTTTATCAGGTGCACTCCATTTTTGATCACCACTGCACCCAACCCCGCAAGGACACCAATGATCACACTCAGGATCATGATAAAATTGCGCTGGCTCATATGCTTGATCCGCCAGATCAGGAAACGTCGTAATACTGACACTTTTCTCATTAAAAAGGCTTATAGTTTGCGAATATAATGCAAATGAAGATATTATTGCAATTAAGGTAACCTCACAGGTCGTACGACCTGTGAGGTTACCCCACCTGTGAGGTCTTTTTTGTATCTTCGGCATCAATGAAAAAGATAATCTCTTATAACGTGAACGGCATACGTGCAGCCATACGCAAAGGCTTGCTTGACTGGCTCACTTCTGTCGATGCCGATATTGTCTGCCTGCAGGAAACCAAAGCACAGCCTGATCAGATCCCACTGTTTGATATCGAAGCACTTGGTTACCGCAGTTACTGGTTTTCGGCACAAAAGAAAGGCTACAGCGGGGTTGCCATCCTTAGCAAAACGGAGCCGGATCATGTTAGCTATGGCATGGGTATTCAAAAATATGATGATGAAGGCCGTTTCATCCGTGCTGATTATGGCGATATCAGCGTGGTAAGCGCGTACCACCCTTCAGGGTCGAGCGGTGAAGAAAGACAGGCCTTTAAAATGATGTGGCTGGAAGATTATCAGCGACACATAGATACGCTTAAAAAAGAACGGCCGAAACTGATCCTTTCAGGAGACTATAATATTTGTCACAGGCCCATCGATATTCATGATCCCATAAGAAATGCCAAAAGTTCAGGCTTCCTCCCGGAAGAAAGGGAATGGATGAACGGTTTTATCGACAGCGGCTTTATCGATACTTTCCGTCTCTTCAACGATCAGCCGCACAATTATTCCTGGTGGAGTTACCGTGCCAATGCCAGGGCCAAAAATCTTGGCTGGCGTATCGATTACCATATGGCCAGCCTTTCGCTGGAATCACAGCTCAGGCGTGCACTTATCCTTCCTGATGCACATCATTCGGATCATTGCCCAATCGTACTTGAAGTCGATTTTTAACTATATATGGGAGTAAATTTTATCACTGCCTACCGTCAACTGCCTGCCCGCCGTAGCGAAGCGGAGGAGGGTCAACCATCAACCGTCAACCGCTTGCCGTCTACCCAAACAAGGCTTTAATAAGATCCTCTATCTTTTTCACGAAGACTATCTCTGCCTTATACTTTTTTTGGTCTATGCTCTTCCGGGCATATGATGAAACGAACACTTTCTCAAAGCCAAGCTTATCTGCTTCAGCCACCCTTTGTTCTATCCTGTTCACCGCCCTTATCTCACCGGATAGTCCTACTTCACCGGCAAAGCAATAATGCTGCGGGATGGGCAGGTCGGCATTTGATGACATTACAGAGCTGATGATGGCGAGGTCGATAGCCGGATCGTCGACACGTATACCCCCTGCAATGTTCAGAAAGACATCCTTGACACCCAGTTTGAACCCGGCACGCTTTTCAAGGACAGCAAGCAACATGTTCAGTCTTTTCGCATCAAAGCCGGTAGCAGAGCGTTGCGGGGTTCCATAAGCAGCGGAGCCAACCAGTGCCTGGGTTTCGACCAGCATAGGGCGTTGTCCTTCGATGGTGGCAGCCACGGCCACACCACTAAGGTCCTCATCGCGTTGTGAAATAAGGATCTCAGAGGGGTTGCTGATCTCCCTGAGGCCTTTATCGGTCATCTCGAAAATACCCAGCTCCGAGGTCGAGCCATAACGATTCTTGACAGAACGCAAGATGCGGAATTCATAATGCCTGTCACCCTCAAACTGAAGCACGGTATCGACCATATGTTCCAACACCTTGGGCCCTGCCAGCATACCATCTTTCGTGATATGCCCGATCAATATCACCGGAGTATCAGTAAGCTTGGCATATCGTTGCAGCTCGGCAGCACATTCGCGGACCTGGGAAATGCTTCCCGGTGATGAATCGATGCGATCGGTGTATAGCGTCTGTATTGAATCGATCACCAGCACATCGGGTTCGAGTTGCTCAAGAAACCTGAAGATGTTTTGTGTATTGGTTTCTGTCAGGATGAAACAATCAGGGTTAACGTATCCGATCCTGTCGGCACGCATTTTTATTTGCTGATCACTCTCCTCCCCTGTTACATATAGTATCTTCCGGTTTTCAAAGCGCAGTGCCACCTGAAGCATCAGGGTTGATTTACCTATGCCGGGCTCACCACCAATCAACACAAGGGATCCCGCAACAAGGCCACCCCCAAGCACTCTGTTCAGTTCCGCAGTTCCGGTATCCATTCTTTCCTCTGAACTTTTACTGATCTTTTCAATGGATGTGGGGGTATTTTTCTTAGTGGATTTGATATCCCCCATGGAGGATTCTCTCGGAGTCTCTTTTTTAATGATCTCTTCCACATAAGTGTTCCATTCCCCGCAGGAGGGACAACGGCCAATCCATTTTGGTGATTGGGCTCCGCAGTTCTGGCAGAAAAAAACGCTTTGTGCTTTTGCCATGATGCTTATTTTTCAGTTTATTGCCCGGGAGAT
>QMPN01000203.1 GCA_003648575.1 Bacteroidota bacterium | reverse complement strand
GCAGAAGGCTGATAAAAAGGCCGTGATCCTGGGCGATATGCTGGAGCTGGGAGATGCCTCGCAGGAAGAACATCAGAAGGTGATTTCAGCAATTGAAAATAAATTCGATACTGTGATCCTCGTCGGGCCTGAATTTTTGGTCGCAGGAAGTGGCGAAGGAATGAATATTTTTCCGGATACAAACGAAGCATATCGCTGGATTGAACATAACCCCCTGGCAGATACACATATCCTGATCAAAGGATCGCGGGGGATCGCCCTGGAAAGACTATTAAGTGTTTTATAACCCGCTTCAGTGGAAAACTACTATGGTATAGGAATAATGTCGGGGACCTCCCTGGATGGCCTCGATCTGGCGTATTGCATGTTCTCCAATAGTGATGGTAAATGGTCATTCAGTATTGAAATAGCAGAAACCATCCCCTATTCAGATTCCTGGAGGGAAAAGCTCCTCACACTTCATATGGCAAGCCCCGCTGAAATTGAAAACGCTGACCTTGCCCTGGGAGAATATATCGGCCTGAAGGTCCGGGATTTCATGAAGAATAATAGACTAAAAGCAGATTTTGTAGCTTCTCATGGCCATACTGTTTTGCATAAACCGGAGGAGAAGCTGACACTGCAAATCGGAGATGGCAAACGTATTGCCGGGCATTGCGGCATACCGGTGGTAAATGACTTCAGAAGCAGCGATGTTGCGATGGGCGGACAGGGCGCTCCCCTCGTACCCATTGGAGACCGTTTCTTGTTCGCTGAATTCGAATACTGCCTCAACCTGGGTGGGATCGCAAACATCTCTTTCGAAGATGACGGTAATCGTATTGCCTTTGATATCTCTCCGGCCAATATGGTATTAAACCATCTGGCAGCACAGGCAAATAAGCCATATGATGATAAAGGTGCCATGGCTGCAAAGGGAGAGCTCGTACAGGAGATGCTGGAACAATTGGAAGGCCTGCCATACTATAAGATGACCGGCCCCCGCTCCCTGGGGAGGGAATGGGTAGAAGAGCATATCTTCCCGCTTCTCAATGATTACCGTAACCATAGCATCCCTGACCTCCTTGCCACCTTCTCCGAACACATTGCCCTGAGGCTTGCGGCAGTTTTGAATAGGAAGGGCAGCCGTATGCTGGTCACAGGAGGAGGAGCTTATAATGAACACCTCATCAGCAGGATGAAGCATCATTGTGATGTTGATATCATTCTACCGGAAAAAAAAATAATCGACTATAAAGAAGCAATGGTCTTTGCTTTCCTTGGCCTGCTCAGGCTAAAAAAGATCAACAATGTACTTGGATCTGTAACAGGGGCCCCTGAGGATCATTGTGCAGGGGTTATTTTCAGAAGTGGAAAGTAGGCAGTACCCAGTACCCAGTAGGCAGTACGCAGTACGCAGTACGCAGTACGCAGTACGCAGTACGCAGTACGCAGTAGACAGTAGGCAGTACGCAGTATCCAATAAAAAAAAAGTCAGAAGCGCTTAATCTTAAACACTTCTGACTTCAAACTTCAGACTTCAGACTTCAGATTTCCTATGCTAACAGCTGCATCTGGAAATAATATACTGCAGCACCGGCCAGGTATCCGGCAAGCGCCAGTAAAGAGATCTTTTTCATGTACCAGATAAAATCTATCTTCTCCAGTCCCATGGCAGCAACACCCGCTGCAGAACCAATGATGAGGATACTTCCACCTGTTCCGGCACAATAGGCCAGGAACTGCCAGAATTGACCATCTACCATGAAGTCAGCCATATATCCAACTGTACCAGGTCCTGCAACATCGTACATACCCATGGCACCGGCTACCAGTGGTACATTATCAACAATGGCAGACAGAACTCCGATGATAAGGTTTATGGCGTATATATTGTGAAGGTTCTCATCCAGGATGCCAGCAAGTAAATCGAGATGCCCCATTGATTGAAGCGCAGCAACAGCTGTTAGAATGCCAAGGAAGAAGAAAATAGTTGGAACATCTACCTTTTTCAGGATGCCGATAACGGTAAGCTTTCGTTTATCTTCTAATGGCTTGTTCCGATGCATTATTTCGGTGGTGGCCCAGATTACGCCTAATCCAAACAACATTCCCATATAAGGCGGAAGATGGGTTACTGTTTTGAAAACGGGTACAAAAAGCAGTGCACAAACACCCATGATAAGGAGTAACTTTCTCTCAAAAGCAGTAGTAAACTCTGCATGTTCTCCATTATCGAGTTGTGGTCGTTGCACATCTCCTTTCACTGTAAACGTAACAATAAGCATAGGAACCAACATGGTAACCATACTTGGTATGAAAACATGCATGATGATGTTTGCTGTAGTTACCTGCCCACCTATCCAAAGCATGATGGTGGTCACATCACCGATGGGCGACCAGGCACCCCCGGCATTGGCTGCAAGCACAACCATACTGGCAAAGAACCAACGTGTTTTCTTATCTTCAATCAGTTTTCTCAGCAGGGCAACCATTACAATGGTTGTTGTTAAATTATCGAGGGCAGCTGACATGAAGAAAGTTAAGAAACTTAAAATCCAAAGCAGCTTAATTTTATTGGTAGTTTTAATACGATCGGTGATCAGTTTGAAACCCTGATGTTGGTCAACAGTTTCAACAATGGTCATAGCCCCAAGCAGGAAGAACAAAATCTCTGCAATATCTACAAGATGGTGCTGAAGGTCATGTACTACAAAATGGTGATAAACAGATGGATCTAATTTAACAATATGGTGAAGATTTAAATATTCTGCCCAGGAAGGGCTAATCCCTTCTGCCAAAATAACAACGGCAGATAATGCATATATACCCCACATAATAGTACCGGTAAGCAATGCAGTTGCGGCTTTGTCAATTTTCAGTGGATGTTCAAGCGCTATGGCAGTATATCCGAGAATAAAAATGACAATCATCAAGTAGAACAAAATCATATTTGCGAGTTTTTAAATTTTATGGGTGCAAAAATAGGAATATTTTAAGACAGCAAAGCATGGGCCTACTATTTAGACACATATATAAATAAGCTTCTTAACAACTGGTTTACAACTCAATAATATGCCTGTTTCAAAGTCTTAAGCACTGAATAATAAATAAGTTGATTCAGAGTTTATATTAACAGCGAAGTGTTAACAAAAGTGGTCATAAAACCTATCGCCCGGATTGATATCTACCTACATTTAATGCAAATTTTTATACGATGATCTTAAGCTTTCTATTACAGGTACAGAATGCGGCTGCAACCGCCGAACTTGAACCCTCGGAGATCAGTATCTCCGTTTATGAACTCGTGCTGAAAGGCGGGTGGATCATGGCCATACTCGGCCTTTTCTCCATCATTGCCATTTACATCTTTGTTGAAAGGTTCTTCACCATCAACAAGGCGTCGCGCGAGGACCGTCATTTCATGAATAACATTAAAGACTTCATCAAAGGTGGAAAGGTGGATTCGGCCCTTACCCTGTGCAAGAGCAACAAGAGTCCTATCGCTCGTATGATCGAGAAAGGCCTGATGCGGATTGGAAGACCCCTGAACGATATCAATGCTGCCATCGAAAATGTTGGCAAGCTGGAGGTTTCCCGCCTGGAGAAAAATGTGGCCGGGCTGGCAACGATTGCCGGTGCAGCCCCCATGCTTGGCTTCCTGGGAACCGTTATTGGTATGATCATTGCATTCTACGATATGTCGATGGCAGGTAACAATATCGATATCTCCTTGCTCTCGACCGGGATATACCAGGCTATGATCACGACAGTTGGTGGTTTGATCGTGGGGATCGTCGCCTACGTTTGTTATAATATACTGGTGGCGAAAGTGGAGAAGCTGGTATATCGGCTTGAGGCCAGGTCGAGCGAATTTATGGATCTGCTGAACGAACCGGCAAGCTAATATAGGCATTATGGCTATTCAGACAAGAAATAAAAGAAGTGCGGAATTCAATACGGCATCTATGTCGGACCTGGTATTCCTGTTGCTGATATTCTTTATGCTGACCTCCACACTGGTTGCACCCAATGCCATCAAGCTGCTGCTGCCAAACAGTAACAGCAAGACCATGGCCAAGCAAACGGTGACCATATACATCAACGACAGCCGGCAGTATTTCGTAGATGATAACAAAGTGAGTGAGCTGCAATTGCAAAACCGCATCGACAGCAAGATCGCCGGGCAGATCGACGCCTCCATTGTACTTCGTTCCGATAAGAGCGTACCGATACAATATGTAGTGAATGTGATCGATGCAGTGAATAATATCAACAAGAAATACAATACTAAACATAAAGTCATCCTGGCTACACAGCCAAAACGATAATTATGAGCGAAAAGAATAACCGGTTTAAAGGCATAGTGGGGACCATTAGTTTCCATCTGCTGGCATTGCTGGCCGTTCTTTACTTTGCCCTGTCTACACCCCTTCCCCTTCCGGGAGAAGAAGGCGTGGAAGTTAACCTGGGCAGCAGTGATCAGGGTATGGGACAGGTACAGGAGCTTACGCCCCCCCCTGTGGAGCAACCACCACCACAACTGCCTCCACCGCAAAGTGATCCGGAACCGGAACCGGAAGAGGACATCATCACACAGGATGTTGAAGAAACCCCGGCTATTGAAGAAGAAGATGTTGAAGAGAAGGATGAAGAGAAACAGGAAGAAGAGGTGATCACACCGGAAGAAAATCCTGTAGAACAAGAGATCGTACAGGATGTTAAACAAGAGCCCGAACCGGAGCCGGAACCACAAAAACCTAATCCAAGGGCCTTGTATAAAGGGAATACCGATACCGACGGCGACGGAAGTAACCAGGGCATTACCGGGCAGCCCGGCGACCAGGGAAAACCTGATGGCACACCGGATGCTACGAGCTATGAAGGCTCAGGAAAAGGTGACCACGGCATTGGATATGACCTTGGGGGAAGAGGTGCATTGACACTTGTGAAACCGCTATATACATCAAACGAAGTGGGCACCGTAAGGGTAAAAGTATACGTCGACAGGACAGGACAGGTGAAACGGGCAGAATTTGAAATGCAAGGCTCGAATAACTCCAACCAGGCCCTTGTCGATGAAGCCATCAAGGCAGCCCTGAAATCAAAATTCGAGGCAGACCCAAATGCCACAGCCACGCAGGTAGGTTATATCACCTATAATTTTATCCGACTCAATTAATTTTGCCATGTGAATTACAAGGAAACGCTCGACTTTATGTACAGCCAATTGCCCATGTTCCAACGCATAGGGCCCGCTGCCTATAAAGCCGACCTTTCCAATACCATTCAATTGTTCGAATTGCTCGGGCATCCCGAGAATACCTTCAGATCAGTGCATGTAGCCGGCACCAACGGTAAAGGTTCAGTATCCCATATGATCGCCTCGGTGCTGCAGGAAGCAGGATATAAAACCGCTTTATACACCTCGCCTCATCTGAAAGATTTCAGAGAAAGGATCAGGATAAATGGGCATATGATCCCCAAACAAAACGTGGTGGATTTCATTGAACAATACAAAGATGGGTTCACAGGAATTGGCCTGTCCTTTTTCGAGATGACTGTTGGTATGGCATTCGACTACTTCAGAAACGATAAAGTAGATATCGCAGTGATTGAAACCGGCATGGGTGGAAGGCTTGACTCAACCAATGTG